>NZ_JBFAJR010000011.1:0-218150 GCF_040655295.1 Streptomyces sp. NPDC050448
GAGCGTCCGTCGTACCCGCGTCGCGACGACGAGCGCGGTGGTTTCCGCGGCGGTCGTGACGACCGTGGCGGGGACCGCCCGTCCTACCCGCGCCGTGACGACCGCGGTGGCGACCGTCCCGCAGGCGGCGGCTTCCGTCGCGACGACCGCGGCGACCGCCCGACCGGCGGAGGCTTCCGCGGCCGCGAGGACCGGCCCTCCTACCCGCGTCGTGACGACCGTGGCGGGGACCGTCCGTCCTACCCGCGCCGTGACGACCGTGGTGGCGAGCGTCCCGCAGGCGGCGGCTTCCGTCGCGACGACCGGGGCGAGCGTCCGTCGTACCCGCGTCGCGACGACGAGCGCGGTGGTTTCCGCGGCGGTCGTGACGACCGTGGCGGGGACCGCCCGTCCTACCCGCGCCGCGACGACCGCGGTGGCGAGCGTCCGTCCTACCCGCGTCGTGACGACCGTGGTGGCGAGCGTCCCGCAGGCGGCGGCTTCCGCCGTGACGACCGTGGTGGCGAGCGTCCGTCGTACCCGCGTCGTGATGACGAGCGCGGTGGGCGTCCGTCGTACCCGCGTCGCGACGACGAGCGCGGTGGTTTCCGCGGCGGTCGTGACGACCGTGGCGGCGACCGCCCGAGCTACCCGCGCCGTGATGACCGCGGTGGCGACCGTGGCGGGTTCCGCGGCCGTGACGACCGTGGTGGCGACCGCGGCGGCTACCGTGGCGGCCGCGATGACCGCGGTGGCGACCGCGACTACCGTGCGGACCGCGACCGGGACCCGGTCAAGCGGCTTCCGATCGACGAGGACGTCACCGGTCTCGAGATCGACGCCGATGTGCGCCAGGAGCTCCTGAGCCTGCCCAAGGGGCTGGCCGAGGAGGTCTCCCGCAACCTGGTCATGGTGGCCCGGCTGATCGACGAGGACCCGGAGCAGGCGTACGCGTACTCGCGCATCGCCCTGCGGCTGGCCTCCCGTGTCGCCGCCGTGCGCGAGGCCGCCGGCTTCGCCGCGTACGCCACGCAGAAGTACAGCGAGGCGCTCGCGGAGTTCCGCGCCGCCAAGCGCATGACCGGATCCGTCGAGCTGTGGCCCGTCATGGCCGACTGCGAACGCGGCCTCGGCCGCCCCGAGCGCGCGCTGGCCATGGCAGGCGAGCCCGAGGTGCAGAAGCTGGACAAGGCCGGCCAGGTCGAGATGCGCCTGGTCGCCGCCGGTGCGCGGCGGGACATGGGGCAGCTCGAAGCCGCCATCGTGACCCTGCAGAGCCCGGAGCTGGCGTCCAACTCCGTCCAGCCGTGGACCGCGCGTCTGCGGTACGCCTACGCCGACGCCCTGCTGGCGGCCGGTCGTGAGGACGAGGCGCGCGAGTGGTTCGCCAAGACGGTCGAGGCGGACAAGGACGGCTCGATGGATGCCTCCGACCGGCTCGCCGAGCTGGACGGGGTCGAGTTCGTCGACGCGCTCGACGCCGATGAGGCGGACGAGATCGGCGACGAGGACGACGAGCAGGACGCCGCCGAGGTCGCCGCCGCCGAGCGTGCGTCCGACCAGGCCGAGTACTACGACGAGGACGACGAGGAGTACGAGCCGCTCGAGCGGTCCGAGGCGGACGTCGACGTCGACGTCACCGACGAGGTCGTTGTCGTCGAGGACGAGGACGACGAGGACGACGAGCGGGACCAGGCCCGCGACAAGGCCTGAGTGCTGAACTGAGAAAGGGCGGTACCCCTCCGGGGGTACCGCCCTTTTTCGCGTCCGCGGTCAGTCCAGGCTGCGCAGCACCAGTCCGGTCGCCGGCTTCGGGCCGAAGGAGGTGGACTTGCGGGGCATCGTGACGCCTTGGCGGGCCAGGTCCCGGACGACTTCCTCCCGTACGGGGTGCAGCAGGACCGCGGTGCCGCCGTGGCGCTCGGCCATGGCGGCGGTGGCCGCCGCGTCGTGGATGTACGTGATCTGGTCGGGGGTGTCGGGGATCTGCCACAAGGCGTCGAGCAGGGTCGCGTGCAGTACGGTCGCGTCCAGCCGGCGCCAGGCCTCGGGGCGGTCGTGGCGTACGGTGCGCTCGAGGAGGTCCAGGTCCGGGTCGGTGACCAGGTGGAAGGTCCCGTCGCCGGTCAGGAGGAAGGCGTTGCCCCGCTCCGCGGCGTCGGCGAGGGTCTCCAGGGCGAGCGGCAGCGGGCCGTCGACCGGGCGGACCCGGAAGTGGGCCCCGACGGAGGCCAGGGCGTCCGCGAGCGGGAGGCGGCGCAGCATCCTGTGGATGGCGCGGACCTGGAGCGGGTAGCGGGCGGTGTCGACGAGGAGGACCAGGCCGAAGTCCCATGCCGTGGGGGACTGGTGCTCCTCCTGGAGGCGCAGGTACGTCGCCCAGCGGTGGTGTCCGTCGGCGATGAGTGCCTGGCGGTGGCCGAGGTCGGCGGTGACGGCGGCCTGGTCGGCGGGGTCGGTGATGGCCCAGAGCCGGTGCCGGAAGCCGTCCTCGGTGGTGGTGGCCAGCAGGGGCGCCCGCCCGGCGGTCCGCTCGACGACCTCCGCCGCGCCGGTCCCGGGGTCATCGCCGCGGTAGGTGAGGAGGAGGGGCTCCAGGTTGGCCGAGGCCGCCCGCATCAGGCCGGCCCGGTCGGTGACCACGTCCGGCATGACGTCCTCGTGCGGGAGGACGATGCCGGCGTCGGGCTTCGAGAGGGCGAGGGCGCCGATGACGCCGCGCTGGAGCAGGCCGCCCTTGCGCTGCTCGTAGACGTAGAGCGCCGGGTCGGGGTCGGTGCTGAGGACGCCCTTGGCGAGCCAGTCGTGCAGGGTGCGCGCGGCCTGTTCGTTGCGCGCGGCGGGGGTGTCGGCCTGCGGAAGGATCAGACGGACGATGTTGTGCGGGTCGGCGGACTCGAGGTGGTCGACGCCATCGGGGCGTACGACCACGTCGTACGGCGGTGAGGTGACGGCGGCCAGACTGCCGACACGCTCCGGGACGTAGCGCAGTCCATGGAAGGGGATCAGGCGCAGCCCGTCGTCCGCGGTACCAGATGTGGTCATTGCTGCATGGTAAGACGCGTCTCGCGATGCGGGATGATCGGGTGAGCAAGAGCTCAGCGCACATGTGGTCGACACCGATCGAAGACCGAGCAGACAGGGAGCCGACAGGATGACCCGGCAGAGCAGGACGAGTCCGGCGGGCAGCGAGCGCAGCCTGCACCAGGCGTACGACACGGCCCTGCTGGACCTGGACGGCGTCGTGTACGCGGGCGGCGAGGCCATCGCGTACGCCGTGGATTCGCTGGCGGCGGCGCGGGCCGACGGGATGCACCTGGCGTACGTCACGAACAACGCGCTGCGGACTCCGGACGCGGTCGCCGAGCACCTGGGCGAGCTGGGGATCCCGACCGAGGCCGCCGAGGTGATCACTTCGGCGCAGGCCGTGGCGCGGCTGATCTCGGAGCAGGTGCAGCCGGGGTCGAAGGTGCTGGTGATCGGCGGCGAGGGGCTGCGGGTCGCGCTGCGCGAGCGGGGGCTGGTGCCGGTGGAGTCCGCCGACGAGGAGGGGCTCGCGGCGGTCGTGCAGGGGTACGGGGGCCCCGATCTGCCGTGGGCGCGGTTCGCGGAGGCTTCGTACGCGATCCAGCGCGGGGTGCCGTGGTACGCGTCGAACACCGATCTGACGATTCCGGGGGCGCGTGGGATCGGGCCCGGGAACGGGGCGGCGGTGGAGGTCGTACGGATCGCCACGGGCGCGCAGCCGCAGGTCGCGGGCAAGCCGCTGCCCCCGATGCACCGGGAGACGGTGCTGCGGACCGGGGCGGAGCGGCCGCTGGTGGTCGGGGACCGGCTGGACACGGACATCGAGGGCGCGTTCAACGGGGAGGTGGACTCGCTGCTGGTGCTGACCGGGGTGACGGACGCGGCGCAACTGCTGCGGGCCGAGCCGAGGCACCGGCCGACGTACGTGGACCGGGATCTGCGCGGGCTGCTGACGGGGCAGCCGGAGGTCGGGCCGGCCGGGGAGGGCTTCCGCTGCGGGGGCTGGACCGCGGTGGTGGCGGCGGACGTACTGGAGTTGCGGGGCGAGGGCGATCCGGTCGACGGGCTGCGGGCGCTGTGCGCGGCGGCCTGGACGCAGGCGGGGGACGGCTCCTGCACGCTGGACATGGGGAAGGCGCTGGCCCGGATCGGGCTGTAGGCCGGGCGGAGGTGCCGGCGGGGCCGCCCGTAGGGGTCCACGAGTCGGCCGGAGGGTCCCGTGAGGCACCTGGAGGGTTCCACGAGGCCACTTGGAGGGTCCGTGAGGTCACTTGGAGGGTCCGTGAGGCCGTCCGAGTCGGGTTCGCGGGCCGTCCGAGGCGGTTCGGGGGGCCGTTCACCGGCGGTCCGCGGGATCCGGAAGACAAGATCAGAAGCAGGGTAGGCTAACCTAACCTTCGTGTTGGTCGAGAGTCCCCCTGAACAGAGCGCGGCGCCGGTCGCCGCCATCCGCCCGCGCCATGCGGCGCGCGCCGCCGGTCTGCTCGGCGCCCTCGCTGTGCTGGCCCTGATCGTGGTGGCGAGCATCGCCGTGGGCGCCCGGCAGATGCCCCTCGACCAGGTCTGGCACGGCCTGTTCCACTACGCGGGGACGCCCTCCGACGTGGTGGTGCGCGATCTGCGGGTCCCGCGCACCCTCCTCGGGCTGATGGTCGGGCTCGGGCTCGGCCTGTCCGGTGCGGTGATGCAGGCGCTGACCCGCAATCCGCTGGCCGAGCCGGGCATCCTCGGCGTCAACGCGGGCGCCGCGGCCGCCGTGGTCTCGGCGATCACCTTCCTCGGGGCCTCCTCAATCGGCGAGTTCGTGTGGTGGGCCTTCCTCGGCGCCGCCGTCGTCTCCGTCGTGGTCTACGTGCTCGGCGGCAGCCGCAGCGCGACCCCGGTGCGCCTCGCGCTCGCCGGTACGGCGGCCAGCGCGGCCCTGGCCGGCTACATCAACGCCGTGCAGCTGATGGACAGCAAGGCGCTGGACAAGCTCCGCTTCTGGACCGTGGGCTCGCTGGCCTCCGCGAACATGGACACCGTCCGCCAGGTGGCGCCCTTCCTGCTGGTGGGCGCGGTGATCGCGCTGTCGCTGGGCCGGCCGCTCAATGCCATGGCCATGGGCGACGACACCGCGCGGGCCCTCGGCGCCCACCTGACGCGGACCCGGATCGGCGCCATGGCGGCCATCACGCTCCTGTGCGGGGCGGCGACCGCCGCCTGCGGGCCGATCGTCTTCATCGGGCTGATGATCCCGCACCTGGCGCGGCTCCTCACCGGTCCCGACATGCGGTGGGTGCTCGCCTACTCGGCGGTCCTCTCACCGGTGCTGCTGCTGGGCGCGGACGTCATCGGCCGGGTCGTCACCCGGCCCGCCGAGCTCCAGGTCGGCATCGTCACCGCGCTGATCGGCGGACCCGTCTTCATCCACCTCGTCCGGCGCAAGAGGATGGCCCAGCTGTGACCGTCGACCTTCGGGCGGACAAGCCCGGCTCCCGTGCCCTGCGCGGCCCCGGCGGGCTGTCCCTGCGGACGGAGCCGCGTGCCCTGGCGGTCGGGCTGCTGCTCGCCCTGGCCGCGGCGGTGATGGCCGTCGTGCTCATCGGCACCGGGGACTTCGAGATCGCGCCGTGGGACGTCGTACAGACCCTGCTCGGCAACGGGACGCCGGCGCACGACTTCATCGTCAACGACCTGCGGCTGCCGCGGGTGCTGGTCGCCCTGCTGGTGGGCGCCGCCCTCGGCATGTCCGGCGCGGTCTTCCAGTCCGTCTCCCGCAACCCGCTCGGCTCCCCGGACCTGCTCGGATTCGGGTACGGCTCGGCGGTCGGCGCGCTCACCGTGATCGTCCTGTTCAAGGGCGGCGCGACCGCGGTGGCGGCGGGCGCGCTGGTGGGCGGGCTGCTCGCCGGCATCCTCGTCTACCTGCTGTCGTACAAGCGCGGCATCCACGGCTACCGGCTGGTGCTGGTCGGCATCGGCACCTCCGCGATGCTCGTCGCGGTCATCAACTACCTGCTGACCAAGGCCCAGCTCGCCGAGGCCACCCGCGCGATGGTCTGGCTGACCGGCTCGCTCGCCGGCCGGGACTGGAACCAGGTCTGGCCCCTGCTGGGAACCTGCGCGGTGCTGTTCCCGCTGGTCCTCGGGCAGGGCCGGGCCCTGCGGATGATGGAGATGGGCGACGACGCCGCGTACGCCCTCGGGGTACGGGTGGAACGTACGCGGATGCTGCTGATGCCGGCGGCCGTTCTGCTGACCGCCGCGGCCACCGCGGCCGCCGGGCCCATCGCCTTCGTCGCCCTGGCCGCGCCCCAGCTGGCCCGGCGCCTGACCCGCTCGCCCGGATCGAACCTGCTCACCGGCGCGCTGATGGGCTCCGTCCTGCTGCTCGTGTCCGACTGGGCCTCGCAGCGCGCCTTCGGCGCCGACCAGCTGCCGGTGGGCGTGGTGACCGGGCTGGTCGGCGGTGTCTATCTGCTCTGGCTGCTCGTCACCGAGCGCAGGGCGGGACGTATATGAGCAACTCAAGGAGTACGCCCGTGCAGCGGCTGACCGCGCAGAACGTGACCCTCGGCTACGAGCAGCGGGTCATCGCCGAGAACCTGTCGGTGGAGATCCCCGACCACTCCTTCACGGTGATCGTCGGACCCAACGCCTGCGGCAAGTCCACGCTGCTGCGCGCCCTGTCGCGGATGCTGAAGCCGTCCGCCGGGCGGGTGCTGCTGGACGGGCACGCCATCGGGTCGCTGCCGGCCAAGAAGGTCGCCAAGACCCTGGGCCTGCTGCCGCAGTCCTCGATCGCGCCGGACGGGATCACCGTCGCCGACCTGGTCTCCCGGGGCCGGTACCCGCACCAGGGGCTGCTGCGGCAGTGGTCGCAGGAGGACGAGCGGATCGTCCTCGAGTCCATGGCCGCGACCGGGGTCGCCGAGCTCGCGGACCGGTCGGTGGACGAGCTGTCGGGCGGACAGCGCCAGCGCGTGTGGATCGCGATGGCGCTGGCGCAGCAGACGCCGCTGCTGCTGCTGGACGAGCCGACCACCTACCTGGACATCCAGCACCAGATCGACGTGCTGGACCTGTGCGCCGAACTGCACGAGAACCAGGGGCGGACCCTGGTCGCCGTGCTGCACGACCTCAACCACGCGGCCCGCTACGCCACGCACCTGATCGCCATGCGCGGCGGCCAGGTCGTCGCCGAAGGGCCGCCGGCCGAGGTGGTCACGGCGGAGCTGGTGGAGAAGGTGTTCGGGCTGCGCTGCCAGATCATCGACGACCCGGAGACGGGGACGCCGCTGGTGATCCCGGCCGCGCGCAAGCCACTGCCCGGGCGGTTGACGGATTCTGCCGCTGCGGGCTGACCCCCGGGTGTCCGTGAGGGGCCGTTGCGGGGGCCCTGACCCCGGGCCCCGCGCCTGGAACGCCGGCGGGGCCGGATCTGCCCCGGCGGCACCGGTTGTGCCGGCGGGGCTGGATTTGCCCCGGTTACAGGAGGTTTTTGAGGCGGAGCAGATCGCGGAAGCCGGCTTCCAGGCGGACTCGGCCGGAGGCCCAGGCCTTGGCGAACCTGAGCTCGCCCGCGACCATCGCCACCAGGTCGTCGCCGGTCATCGCGAGCCGGATCTCGGCCTTGGCGGCGGGCGGGCCGGGGGAGACCGTGTCCACCCGGATCCGGCCGCCGTCGAGGCGGCCGGTGAAGGTCTGGTCCAGGTCGGTGATGTGGCAGCTCAGGGAGCGGTCCAGCGCGGCAGCGCCGCGCACGCTGCCGTCGGCCTGCGCAAGGTTGCCGGAGAGTTGGTCGAGTGCGGCTCGGCACTCATCGATCGTAGCCATCGTGATCTCGACCGTACCGCAGAGCCGTGCGTGGCCGCCCGGGTGCTTCGGGGTAGCGTCGGGGCATGACCGACGACTTGGCCGACGCGGTGGCGGACGTACCGGATGTACCGGGCGGACCGGGTGTATCCGACGTGCCGGATGCGCCGGATGCGCCGGACGCAGTGGGCGCGCCGGGGGGAACGGCGCCGGAGCCCTCCGCCGGGCCCGCCGGGCCCGAGCCCCTCGGCCTCCTCCGTACGCCCACCGGCCATGCCGGGGTGGACGCGCACCTGGAGCGGCTGGCCGACGCCGACCACCTCACGGCGGACGGACACGTCGCGGTGTACGAGGATGTGCACAGGGGGTTGCGCGACGCGCTGACCGCGCTGGACGCACCGCCCGTCCCCGGACCGTACGAAAACAGGAGCTGAACCGAACGTGGCAGGAGTGGCACGCCGCCGCCTGGACGCCGAACTGGTACGCCGCAGCATGGCCCGCTCGCGCGAGCACGCCGCCCAGCTGATCGCCGCGGGCCGGGTGACCGTCGGCGGCGCCACCGCGACCAAGGCGGCCACCCAGGTCGAGACCAGCGCGGCCCTGGTGGTCCTCAAGGACGACAGCGACCCCGACTACGTCTCCCGGGGCGGCCACAAGCTGGCCGGCGCGCTGGCGGTCTTCCAGCCGCAGGGGCTGGCCGTCGAGGGCCGCCGGGCGCTGGACGCCGGTGCCTCCACCGGCGGTTTCACCGACGTGCTGCTGCGCGCGGGCGTGGCCCACGTCATGGCCGTCGACGTCGGGTACGGGCAGCTCGCCTGGTCGCTGCAGAGCGACGACCGGGTCACCGTCAAGGACCGTACGAACGTCCGCGAGCTGACGGTCGAACAGCTCGACGGCGTCCCCGTCGACCTCGTCGTCGGCGACCTGTCCTTCATCTCCATCGGCCTGGTGCTGCCCGCACTGGTGAGCTGCTGCGTGCCGGACGCGGACCTGGTGCTGATGGTCAAGCCGCAGTTCGAGGTCGGCAAGGACCGGCTCGGCAGCGGCGGCGTGGTGCGCAGCCCGGAGCTGCGGGCGGAGGCCGTGCGCGAGGTGGCGGCCCGGGCGGCGAAGCTGGGACTCGGCGTTCTCGGGGTGACCGCGAGCCCGCTGCCCGGTCCGTCGGGGAACGTGGAGTACTTTCTGTGGCTGCGGGCGGGGGCACCGGCACTCGACCCGGCGGATGTTGACCGTGCAGTGGCGGAGGGGCCGCAGTGACTGAATCAGCGGATAGGTCGGACAGCTCGGACACATCGTCTCCGACGGCGGGGCGGACCGTCTTCCTGCTCGCGCACACCGGGCGGCCGGCGGCCATCCGCAGCGCCGAGCTGGTCGTGCAGGGGCTGTTGAAGAGCGGGCTGGGCGTACGGGTCCTGGAGTACGAGGCGAGAGACCTGCCGCTGCCGCCCGAGGTGGAGCTGGTCGCCGAGTGCACCCCCGCGGTGCTCGAGGGCTGTGAGCTGCTGATCGTGCTGGGCGGCGACGGGACCCTGCTGCGCGGCGCGGAGTTCGCGCGCGGCTCGGGGGTGCCGATGCTGGGCGTGAACCTGGGCCGGGTCGGCTTCCTCGCGGAGGCCGAGCGGGACGACCTGGACAAGGTCGTGGACCGGGTCGTGACGCGTGCGTACGAGGTCGAGGAGCGGATGACCCTCGACGTGCTCGTACGGACGAACGGCGACGTGGTCCACCGGGACTGGGCGCTGAACGAGGCCGCGGTCCAGAAGGTGTCCCCCGAGCGGATGCTCGAGGTGGTCCTGGAGATCGACGGGCGTCCGGTGTCGGGCTTCGGCTGTGACGGGATCGTCTGCGCGACGCCGACGGGTTCGACGGCGTACGCCTTCTCCGCGGGCGGGCCGGTGGTCTGGCCGGAGGTGGAGGCGCTGCTGATGGTGCCGATCAGCGCCCACGCGCTCTTCGCGAAGCCGCTGGTGACCTCGCCGGACTCGGTGCTGGCGGTGGAGGTGCAGACGGGGGTCCCGCACGGGGTGCTGTGGTGCGACGGGCGCCGGATGCTGGAGCTGCCCGCCGGGGCCCGGGTGGAGGTCCGCAGGGGAGCGGTGCCGGTGCGGCTCGCCCGGCTGCACCACGCGTCGTTCACGGACCGGCTCGTCGCGAAGTTCGCGCTGCCGGTGTCGGGGTGGCGCGGAGCGCCCCATCAATAGCACATTCGTTCGGGAAGCTCTCGACGGGTGACGTCACATGGCACCGGTGAAACCTCGGTATCGTCGTCCCGTGCTTGAGGAGATGCGGATACGGTCGCTCGGGGTCATCGACGACGCGGTGGTCGAGCTGTCGCCCGGTTTCACCGCGGTGACCGGCGAGACCGGCGCGGGCAAGACGATGGTCGTCACCAGCCTCGGCCTGCTGCTCGGCGGGCGCGCCGACCCGGCCCTGGTGCGGATCGGGGCCAAGGCGGCGGTCGTGGAGGGCCGGATCGTCATGCGCCCCGACGCGCCTGCCGCCGTACGCGCGGAGGAGGCCGGGGCCGAGCTCGACGACGGCGCCCTGCTGATCAGCCGGACCGTGTCCGCCGAGGGGCGCTCACGCGCCCACGTCGGCGGCCGCTCCGTGCCCGTCGGCCTGCTGAGCGAGCTCGCGGACGACCTGGTCGCCGTACACGGGCAGACGGACCAGCAGGGGCTGCTGCGGCCGGCCCGGCAGCGGCAGGCCCTCGACCGGTACGCCGGCGACGCGGTCGCCGTCCCGCTCGAGAAGTACGGGGCCGCCTACCGGCGGCTGCGTGCGGTGGCCGTCGAACTCGACGAGATCACCACCCGGGCCCGGGAACGGGCCCAGGAGGCCGATCTGCTGCGCTTCGGCCTGGAGGAGATCGCGGCCGTGGAGCCGCTGGCCGGCGAGGACGTGGAGCTGGCGGCGGAGGCCGAACGGCTCGGCCACGCCGAGTCGCTGGCCTCCGCGGCGCAGATCGCGCACGCGGCGCTCGCAGGCGATGTCGAGGACCCGGAGGGCGTCGACGCGAACACGCTCGTCGCGGGCGCGCACCGGGCCCTGGAAGCCGTACGGTCGCACGACGCGGCACTCGGCGCGCTCGCGGAGCGGATCGGAGAGCTCGGGATCCTGCTGGCCGATGTGGCCGGTGAGCTGGCGGGGTACGCCGACGACCTCGACGCCGATCCGCTGCGGCTGGCCGCCGTGGAGGAGCGCCGGGCGGCCCTGACCCAGCTGACGCGCAAGTACGGCGACTCGATCGACTCCGTACTGGAGTGGGCCGAGCGGGGTTCGGCGCGGCTGCTGGAGCTGGACGGCGACGACGAGCGGATCACGGAGCTGACCGCCGAGCGGGACGGACTGCGGGCCGAACTGTCGCTGCTGGCACAGGCGCTGACGGACGCGCGGAGGGAGGCGGCGACGCGGTTCGGGTCGGCCGTCACGGAGGAGCTGGCGTCGCTGGCGATGCCGCACGCGCGGGTGACGATCGACATCCGGCAGGTGGAGGACCCCGAGGGGGTGGAAGTCGACGGCCGCCCCGTCGCCTACGGGCCCTCGGGCACGGACGAGGTCGAACTGCTGCTGGCCCCCCACCCGGGCGCCCAGCCGCGGCCGATCGCCAAGGGCGCCTCGGGCGGTGAGCTGTCGCGCGTGATGCTGGCGGTGGAGGTCGTGTTCGCGGGCTCCGACCCGGTGCCGACGTACCTCTTCGACGAGGTCGACGCGGGCGTCGGCGGCAAGGCGGCCGTCGAGGTCGGGCGGCGGCTCGCGAAGCTGGCCAGGTCGGCGCAGGTCGTGGTCGTCACGCACCTGCCGCAGGTGGCGGCCTTCGCGGACCGGCAGCTGCTGGTGGAGAAGACCAACGACGGGTCGGTGACGAGGAGCGGTGTCACCGTCCTGGAGGGCGAGGACCGCGTCCGCGAGCTCTCGCGCATGCTGGCGGGCCACGAGGATTCGGTGTCCGCGCGGGCGCACGCCGAGGAACTGCTGGCGGCGGCGCGCGCGGACGCATAGCTGTTGCGCGCGCGCTGCGGAGGCCCGGGACGGATGTCGGCCGGATGCCGTTCCGGGCCCCCGGCATGCGCCGCTGCACGGGCCCGGGGTGGTGCGCAGGGGTGACGGGCGCTACGCCGTGTGGGTGAGGCTCGGCGGTGTGTGGCGGTATCTCCTGCGGGATCCGCACCCGTATGGTCCCGGAACGCGCGTGCGGACTGGCATCCTGGGCGACGTCTCTGCCTCCCTCACCCTGGAGCTTCGGCCCGTGAGCAGCTCCCCGGTCTCGACCCCGGTCCCCGCGCAGCCGTACGGGCTGCCACCGCTTCGTACCGTCCAAGTACTCGGCGGCGCGGGCGCGGGCAGCAGCGCGCACGTACGGTCGCTCACGACCGGGCTCGCCGCGCGCGGGGTACGGGTCACGGTGTGCGCGTCCGTGGAAGCGGAGGGGGAGTACGACTTCACCGGCGCCGGGGCGCAGTTCACCCCGGACGCGGCGAGTGCGCTGCGGGCCGTGTGCGCCGGGGCGGACGTGGTGCACGCGCACGGAGTGCGGGCCGGGATGCGCGCCGCGCTGGCGCTGCGCGGGCGCCGGGTGCCGCTGGTGGTGACCTGGCAGAGCGGCGGGCCCGCGGCCGAGGGGCCCTTCGGGCGGCTGGGCCGGGTGCTGGAGCGGCATGTGGCGCGGGCCGCGGCGGTGGTGCTGGGCGCCTCCTCGGACCAGGTGGACCTGGCCCGGGAACGGGGCGCGCGGGACGCACGGCTGGCACCGGTGGCCGTGCCGATGGGCCCGGCGGGGCCGGCCGGCCCGGACGCCGGGGCGGACCCGGGCAAGGTGCGGGCGGAACTGGGGGCGATGGAGCGGCCGTTGCTGATCGCGGTCGGCAGCCTGGTGGAGCGCCGGGGGTACTCCGTACTGCTGGACGCGGCGCGGGCATGGCGGGTGCTGGAGCCGCTGCCGCTGGTGGTGATCGCGGGGGAGGGCCCGCAGCGGGCGGAGCTGGCCCGGCGGATCGAGGCCGAGGGACTGCCGGTGCGGTTGCTGGGGCGGCGCCGGGATGCTGCGCAGCTGCTGGCGGCGGCGGACGTGGCGGTGCTGCCGAGCCGGTGGGAGGCGCGGTCGCTGCTGGCGCAGGAGGCGCTGCGGGCGGGCGTCCCGCTGGTCGCGACGCCGGTCGGGGGCGTGCCGGAGCTGGTCGGGGACGCGGGCGTGCTCGTGCCGTACGGGGACGCGGCCGCGCTGGCATCGGCGGTGACGGACCTGCTGTCGGACCCGGCGCGGCGCGCTGCGCTGGCCGCGGCAGGACGGGCCCAGGCGGCGACGTGGCCGTCGGAGGACGACACCGTCGCGCAGATCCTGTCGGTGTACGACGAGCTGATGGACCGCCGCCGTCCCTGACCCCACCGGCTCCCGCGCCTCAACTGCCGGTGGGGCGGTTCGTCCCGGCCCCGGTCTGCCGGGCGGAGTCCGGCGCAGCGGGCCGAAGCCGGGGAGGCCCGCCGGGGCCGAGCCGTGCGAGGGGCGCGTCAAAAAGGGAGACGCGTCAGGACGGAGTGTGGCGGCGGGCGCGGAGGGCCAGGCTGAGGGAGAGGACCGTCTCCGGGTCGTCCAGGTCGGTGCCCAGGAGCTCCGAGATGCGGGCCAGGCGGTTGTACAGCGTCTGGCGGTTGAGGTGGAGCTCGCGCGCCGTCTCCGCCTTGCGGCCCGCGTGGGCCAGGTACGTCTCCAGGGTGGGCAGGAGCGGCGGGCGGGAGCTGGCGTCGTGTACGCGCAGTGGGCCGATCGCCCGGTCCACGAACGCCGCCAGGTCGGGGTGCTCGCGCAGCCGCCACAGCAGCAGGTCGATGTCCAGCCGCCGTGCGTCGTACCAGGGGCGGGCCGGCAGGCCGTGCGCCGCCGTGGCCGTCTCGGCGGCATGGCGCAGGCCCGAGGAGGCCGCCGCCCAGCCGCCCGCCACGCCCACGACCACCGCCGGAGGAGCCGCCGCGCGGTCCAGGCCGGCCCGCTCCACCCCCGCCCGCAGCGCCGCCGCGACCCGGTCCGCCACCGCCGGGCGTTCCGACTCGGCCCGGAGGGAGACGAGCAGCGGGACCCGGCCCTCCACGGGCCGCACGCCCAGCAGGACCGGTACGCCGACCGAGGACAGCTCCTCGAGGACCGCCCGGGCCAGTACCGCCCAGTTGCCGGAGGGACCCAGGTCGGACGACAGCCGCATGACGACCGGGAGCAGCGGACCCGCCCCCGGCTTGAAGCCCAGGACGCGCGCCTGCCCCGGGGCGTCGTCGGCGCTGATGCGGCCCTCCGCGAGGTCCGTCAGGAAGTCGCCGCGGCCGCGTGCCGCCAGTTCCTCCTCCTGGCGGGCCTGCATCAGGACCACGGCCAGTACGCCCGCCGTCCGTTCCGCCGCCATCCGGTGGACGGGGAGCAGCGGCGCCGAGACGCCCAGGAGGACCACCCGCGCGCGGACCGAGCCCGTGCCGTGGCCGCCGCCGGGGACGTCGATCAGCACCGCGTTGGCCGACGGCTCCGCCTCGCGCTGGCCCCGCAGCCCCTCCCAGACCTGGAGCGGGTCCGCCGCGGCCTCCCCGGAGACCGGGCCCGCCGCGTACAGGAGTTGGCCGTCGGGGGTCTCCAGGAACACCGGGTTCCCGGTGAAGTCGGCCAGGATGCGCAGCACCTGCGGGATCCCGCCGCCGCCCAGCAGCGCCTCGGTGCACCGCCGGTGGACCTCCTCGGCCCGCTGGAGCAGGGCGTAGTGGTGGTTGACGATCTCGGTGTGGATCTCCTCCGTCACCGCCACGAAGGGGACTTCGCGGTGGAGCTGGACGAGCGGGAGGCCGGCCGCCCGCGCCGTCTCGACCAGAGTGGCCGGGAGCCGGGTGAAGCGCGGGCCCAGTTCGACCACCAGCGCGGCGATCCCCCGGTCCGCGAGGCGGCGTACGAAGGCCCGCTGCTCGGCGGGCCGGGTGCCGAGGCCCAGCCCCGTGGTCAGCAGCAGCTCCCCGCCCTTGAGCAGGGACGCGATGTTCGGCACCTCGCCCGCGTGCACCCAGCGGACGGTGCGGCCGAGGCGGTCGGCGCAGGCCACCACCTCCGGCAGTCCGCTGCGCAGTCCGGGCAGCTCCAGTGCCCGCTGAACGGTGATCCCGCCCTGGTTGTCCATATCGCGGGACGCTACCGGCCGCTCCGTTCCCGGCACATCACCGGGCGGTTACAGAGCCCGATATGCCCCCGTCCGGCCCGACAACTCGTCGTCCCTGCAAGGAGATTATCGGACCTCGTGCCGGTTGTGGCGTGCGTCACGCAGGGGGAGAGTGGCGCCCCTCCCGACAGGAACCATGAACCAGGAACGAGGTCGCCATGAGCGCAGGTACCACCGGCGGAACCCCCGACGCCGCCCAAGCACCACAAGCACCACAAGAGCCACAGACCCCTCCGGGCTCTGGCGCCCCACAGGTCCAGCGGCTCAAGGCCAACTCCGTCGGCCTCGTCGGCGTCGTGTTCATGGCAGTCGCCACCGCCGCGCCCATCACCGCCATGACCGGCAACCTCCCCATCGCGGTCGGGTTCGGCAACGGCACCGGCGCCCCGGCCGGCTATCTCTTCGCCACCGTCGTCCTGACCGTCTTCGCCGTCGGCTACGTCGCCATGGCCAAGCGGATCACCGCCGCCGGCGCGTTCTACGGGTACGTCTCGCACGGCCTCGGCCGGATCGCCGGCATGGCCTCCGGCATGCTCGCCGTTCTCGCCTACATCGTCTTCGAGGCCTCGATCGTCGGCGTCTTCTCCTACTTCGCCAAGACCACCGTCCACGACCAACTCGGCGTCGACCTGCCCTGGATCGTCTACGCGGCCGGCATGCTCGCCGTCACCGCGGCCCTCGCGCACTTCGACATCAACCTCACCGCCAAGGCCCTCGGCGTGATGCTCGTCGCCGAGATCGCCGTCCTGTTCGCCGTCGCCACCGCCGTCCTGATCGCGGGCGGCGGCCCCGACGGGATCCCGCTCGAACCCGTCAACCCCCGGCACGCGTTCACCGGAACCTCCGCCGGGCTCGGGCTCTTCTTCGCCTTCTGGTCCTGGGTCGGCTTCGAGTCCACCGCGATGTACGGGGAGGAGTCCCGCAATCCGAAGCGGGTGATCCCCCGGGCCACCCTGATCTCCGTCGTCGGCGTCGGCCTCTTCTACATCTACGTCTCCTGGATGACCATCGCAGGCAACGGGCTCTCGAAGTCGGTGGAGCTGTCCGCCTCCACCAGCCCCCTCGACCTGTTCTTCGACCCGACCCGGACCTTCATCGGCGCCTGGGCCGTGGACGCCTTCCAGTGGCTGCTGCTCACCGGCTCCTTCGCCTGCGGCATGGCCTTCCACCAGTGCGCCGCCCGCTACCTGTACGCCATCGGCCGCGAGGGCTTCCTGCACCCGGGGCTCGGCCGCACGCACGCCAGGCACGGCTCCCCGTACGTCTCCTCCGTCGTGCAGACCGCCATCGCCACCGGCCTCGTCGCGCTGTTCTGGCTGACCGGGCAGGACCCGTACGTCCACCTGTACACGCTGCTCGCGATCCTCGGCACCATGGCGATCCTCATCGTCCAGACCCTGTGCTCCTTCGCGGTGATCGGCTACTTCCGCAAGAACCACCCGGAAGACCGGCACTGGTTCCGCACCTTCACGGCCCCGCTGCTCGGCGGGATCGGCATGACCGCCGTGGTCGTCCTCCTGCTGGTCAACATGCGGACCGCGGCCGGGCTCGCAGCCGACTCCTTCTTCTTCACGCTGATCCCGTGGATCGTCGGGGCCGTGTTCTTCGGCGGACTCGGACTCGGCCTCTGGCTGAAGTACAGGGCCCCCGAACGCTACGAGATCATCGGCCGCGTCGTCCTGGAGGACTCCGCCGAACGCACCGACGCCCCCGCTCCGACCCCTCCGGCCCCTCCGACCGCTCCGTCCGCGCCGCCCGCCCCGCCCGCCGCGAACGTCTGAGAAGGAGCCGCCGCCATGGCCCGTACCCCCCTGATGCACGCGCTCCGCACCCTGGCCGCCGAGCACGCCGCTGCCCGCCGGCTCGCCCTGCCGGTCGCCGAGGTCCGGGGCCTCGGCCGCCGGCAACTGCTCGGCCGCGCCGCCGCCCTCGGTCTCGGCCTCGGCGGCGCCCTGGCCTCCTCCCGGGCCGCACACGCCGCCGAAGCGGTCCCGGACAAGAAGCCCGTCGCCCCAGCCCGCGTCGCCGTCGTCGGCGCCGGCATCTCCGGGCTGACCGCAGCCCTCACCCTCCAGGACGCCGGAGTCGACTGCACGCTGTACGAAGCCAATCCGAGCCGGGTCGGCGGCCGCATGTGGTCCCAGCGCACGCACTGGGCGTACGGGCAGACCTCCGAGATCGGCGGCGAGCTGATCGACACCGGCCACAAGAAGATCCTGGAGCTGTGCCGCCGCTTCAGCCTGCCCACCGAGGACTTCCTCGGCGGCGGCCCGAACGGAGCCGAGGAAGTCCTGTGGTTCAACGGCACCTACTACCCGCGCGCCCAGGCCGACGAGGACTTCAAGGCCGTCTACCAGGCGCTGCGCCGCGACCTCCAGGAGGCCGGCGAGGTCTCCTGGAACTCCTCGACCCCGGCGGGCACCGCCCTCGACAACATGACGCTGTACGAGTGGATCGAGACCCGGATCCCCGGCGGCCACGGCTCGCGGCTCGGCCGCTTCATCGACGTCGCGTACAACGTCGAGTACGGGGCCGACACCGATCAGCAGTCCGCGCTCGCGCTGGTCCTGCTGATGGGGTACCAGCCCAACCCGGGCAACTTCAACGTCTGGGGCCTGTCCAACGAGCGCTACCACATCACCGGCGGCAACGACCTGCTGCCGAACGCCATCGCCCAGGCCCTGCCCGCCGGTTCGCTCGTGATGGGCCGCGAGCTCGTCGCCGTACGCGTCGGCTCCGACGGCACCCAGACGCTGACCTTCAACGACTCCGGAGCGACGCGCACGGTCGTCGCCGACCACACGGTCCTGTGCCTGCCGCTGCCGATCCTCCAGCGGATCGACCTCTCCGGCGCCGGCTTCGACCCGCTGATGAAGAACCTGCTGCGCGACGCCCGGATGGGCCACTGCACCAAGCTCAACATGCAGTTCACCGCCCGGCCCTGGCGCGGCACCGGACCCTGGCCGGGCATCTCCGCCGGGGACTGCTTCACCGACTCCGACGTCCAGCAGACCTGGGACACCACCAAGGTCCAGCCGGGCAACGGGGGCATCCTGCTCCAGTACGGCGGCGGCAGCCTGGCCGGGGCGCTCACCCCGGCCACGCCGTTCGCCACCGAGACCGACCCGTACGTCAGCACCCTCGCGGACCGGGTGCTGACGGGGGTCGACGCCTTCTTCCCGGGCACCAAGGCCGTCTGGAACGGGCGGGCGCAGCTGTCCGCCTGGCACCGCAACCCGTACTCGCTGGGCGCGTACTCGTACTGGCCGGTGGGCTATCTGCACCGGTACGCCAGGTACGAGGGCACCGCGCAGGGCCGGGTCCACATCGGCGGCGAGCACTGCAGCTACGACTTCCAGGGCTTCATGGAGGGCGGGGCGACCGAGGGGGAGCGGGCGGCGCGCGAGGTGATCGCCGCCCTCACCTGACCTACGGCTACGCCGGCTTGATGTTGTGGTTGAAGCGGAAGACGTTGTCCGGGTCGTACATCCGCTTCACCGCGGCCAGCCTGGCCAGGTTCTCCGCGCCGAGACCCGCCGCCACGCGCTCGGGCCCCTCGTCGCCGGTGAAGTTGAGGTAGACCGCGCCGGTGCTCCACGGCTGCACGTGGCCGCGTACGTCGTGGACCCACTGCCGGCAGCGGTCGTCCTCGGCCGGGTCCTCCCAGATGCCGAAGGGGTGCGCGGCCCACTGCGCGTCCCGGTACGGAACCGGGAACTCCGGGGGCCCGTCCGCGATGGCCCCGCCCAGCGGGAACAACACGTGCTGGGTTCCGCCCGGCGACGGCATCACGTCGCCGAGGGCGCAGAAGACGCTGACGAGCTCGTCCGGCAGGCCGGCCAGGTACTCCGCGGACCAGTAGTTCCGCAGGCCGGGCGGGTCGTCCATCATGCACTGGAAGTCCGCGTACGGGAGGGCGGTGAGCACCTCCACCTCGTGCGGCAGCGCGAGCAGCGGCCCGGCGAGCTCGCGCACCGCCTCCTCGCCGCCCGCGTACGTGAGCAGCGCGCCCGCCATCCGGGTTCCGACCAGGTGTTCCGGTACGAAGGGATCCGGCGGGGCGGTCAGGTAGAGCACGCCGCCGCCCGCCTCGACCGGGCCGTTCGCGAGGACCTCGCGGTAGGTGCGCACCACCTCGGGCCCGGCTTCCGGCGGGTACAGCAGCATGCAGATCGCGAACTCGGGCAGCTCGTGCAGGCGCAGGGTCACCGAGGTCGCGACCCCGAAGTTGCCGCCGCCGCCGTGCAGGGCCCAGAACAGCTCGGGGTTGTCCTCGGCGGTCGCCGTCATGATGCTGCCGTCGGAGGTGACCAGATCCACGCCGAGCAGGTTGTCGACGGCCAGCCCGAACTTCCGGTCCAGCCAGCCCGAGCCGCCGCCGAGCACGAAACCGGTGACTCCGGTGGTGGAGACCCGGCCGCCGGTGGTGGCGAGCCCGTACGGCTGGCAGGCGCGGTCCAGTACGCTCATCAGCGCGCCGCCCCCGACGCGTACGGCCTTCGCCGCGGGATGGACCGTGACCTCCTGCATCCGGCGCATGTCGACGACCACGCCGCCGTCGTTGAGGGACATCCCGGCGACGCTGTGGCCGCCGCCGCGCACCGCGACGGGCAGGTCCAGCTCACGGGCGAAACGGACGGTGGTGACCACGTCCGCCTCGCTCTCGCACCGGGCGATCACGGCGGGCCTGCGGTCGATCACCGAGTTGAAGATCGTGCGAGCCTCGCCGTATCCCGGATCGCCGGGCGCGAGGACCTCACCGGCCAGATCCTCACGGAGCACGGTCAGGGCCGTGCCCGCCTTGGAGAGGGGCGCCATGGCTCACCCCTCCTTTCGGAGGAGGCATAGGGCCACTCCAGCGTAGGCGGGCACGACGCGGAGGGCGCGGCGAGGCCGGAGGGCCGGCCGTGCGCATCCGGGCTCAGGCCGGGGCCGGCCTCACCCCCCGTACGCCCCACTGGCGGTGAGACGCAGGGCCGTGTCGATCAGGGGGACGTGGCTGAACGCCTGCGGGAAGTTGCCGACCTGGCGCTGGAGTCGCGGATCCCACTCCTCCGCCAGCAGCCCCAGGTCGTTGCGCAGCGCCAGCAGCCGCTCGAAGAGGTGGCGGGCCTCGTCGACCCGGCCGATCATCGCCAGGTCGTCGGCCATCCAGAACGAGCACGCGAGGAAGGCCCCCTCGTCGCCCTCGAGACCGTCCACGCCGGCCTCGTCGCCGGTCGTCGGGTAGCGCAGGATGAACCCGTCGGGCGTGGACAGCTCGCGCTGGATCGCCTCGATGGTGCCGATGACCCGCTTGTCGTCCGGCGGCAGGAAGCCCATCTGCGGAATCAGCAGCAGGGAGGCGTCCAGCTCCTTCGACCCGTACGACTGGGTGAAGGTGTTGCGCTCCTTGTCGTAGCCCTTCTCGCACACGTCCTCGTGGATCTCGTCGCGCAGCTCGCGCCACCGCTCCAGCGGGCCGTCCGCATCCCCGCTCTCGATCAGCTTGATCGTGCGGTCCACCGCCACCCAGGCCATCACCTTCGAGTGCACGAAGTGGCGGCGCGGGCCGCGGACTTCCCAGATTCCCTCGTCAGGCTGGTCCCAGTGGGTCTCCAGGTAGCGGATCAGCTTCAGCTGGAGCACCGAGGCGTAGTCGTTGCGCGCCAGGCCCGTCATGTGGCCCAGGTGCAGGGCCTCGGTGACCTCGCCGTACACGTCCAGCTGGAGCTGGTGCGCGGCGCCGTTGCCGACCCGGACCGGGCGGGAGTTCTCGTACCCGGGCAGCCAGTCCAGTTCGGTCTCGCCGAGTTCCCGCTCGCCCGCGATCCCGTACATGATCTGCAGGTTCTCCGGGTCGCCGGCGACCGCGCGCAGCAGCCACTCGCGCCAGGCCTGGGCCTCCTCGCGGTAGCCGGTGCGCAGCAGCGAGGAGAGGGTGATGGCGGCGTCGCGCAGCCACGTGTAGCGGTAGTCCCAGTTGCGGACGCCGCCGATCTCCTCCGGGAGGGAGGTGGTGGGCGCGGCGACGATGCCGCCGGTGGGGCCGTACGTGAGCGCCTTGAGGGTGATCAGGGAGCGGATCACGGCCTCGCGGTAGGGGCCGTGGTACGTGCAGTGGTCGACCCATTCGCGCCAGAACGCGGAGGTGGCCGCCAGGGCCTCCTGCGCGTCGGGGGCGTCCGGGGCGCCCTTGTGGGAGGGCTGCCAGCTGATGCAGAAGGCCTTCCGGTCGCCGGGGCCGACGGTGAAGTCGGAGTACGTCGTCAGGTCCTTGCCGTACGTCTGCGCGTCGGCGTCCAGCCAGACCGAGTCCGGGCCGGCGACGGCGACGGTGCGCCCGTCCACCTTGTGCACCCAGGGCACGACCCGCCCGTAGCTGAACCGCATGCGCAGTGCGGAGCTCATCGGGACGCGTCCGCTGACGCCCTCCACGATGCGCACCAGCTGCGGCGCGTGGTCCTCGCGGGGCGGCATGAAGTCGATCACGCGGACCGTGCCGCGCGGCGTGTCCCACTCCGATTCCAGGATCAGCGAGTCGCCCTGGTAGCGGCGCCGGGTCGCGGAAGGGGCCTCGGCGCCCCCCGGGAACGCCGGGCCGATGCGCCAGAAGCCGTGATCCTCGGTGCCGAGAATGCTCGCGAAGATGGCATGGGAGTCGAAACGTGGCAGACACAGCCAGTCCACCGATCCGTCCCGGCAGACCAGCGCGGCGGTCTGCATGTCCCCGATCAGTGCGTAATCCTCGATGCGCCCGGACACGTGCATCTCCAGTCGAACGGCCATGTCCGCCCCGAAGGGCGCTTGCATTGCGCGGTTGCGCGGTCTCCCGTGGGTGTGGATCCCCGCACTGAGCTCATGATTCCGGATGCGGCCGGGTTACGCCGTCTGCCGGACTGCTCGGCGGCGATGTGAAGCGATATCCGAGCAGGATATGACGGCACCCTAGTGATCTCGTGAAGTCCGGGGACAATGTGACTGGACCAAATGGGTGACCTGCGTGAACGGTGGCGTGACCGGCCACGGGACGGATGGTGGCGCTCGGTCGAGCGGCCGTAGCGGCGCGTGGCCGGAGGCGGACGGGGCTGGGCGCTGATAGGCTGGTACCCCGTGGACCGGTGGTCTGCCTGTGCGAATCAGGAGCCCCGAAACCGCAGCTTCGGCGCCCCCTGAGACCCTCCGGTTCGATGGTGGCCGGCGCCGGACGCACCTCACTTCGCGACCACGGGAGCCCCCTCTTGGCGACGCCGCCCGCTGCTTTTCGAAACAGCACAGCCATGACGACCAAGCACATCTTCGTCACCGGAGGTGTCGCTTCCTCCCTCGGCAAGGGCCTGACGGCCTCCAGCCTGGGTGCGCTGCTCAAGGCGCGCGGCCTGCGGGTCACGATGCAGAAGCTCGACCCGTACCTGAACGTCGACCCGGGCACGATGAACCCGTTCCAGCACGGCGAGGTGTTCGTCACCAACGACGGTGCCGAGACCGACCTGGACATCGGCCACTACGAGCGCTTCCTCGACGTCGACCTCGACGGCTCGGCCAACGTCACCACCGGCCAGGTCTACTCGCAGGTCATCGCCAAGGAGCGGCGCGGCGAGTACCTCGGTGACACCGTGCAGGTCATCCCGCACATCACCAACGAGATCAAGCACCGCATCCGCCGCATGGCGACCGAGGACGTCGACGTCGTCATCACCGAGGTCGGCGGCACCGTCGGCGACATCGAGTCGCTTCCGTTCCTGGAGACCGTCCGCCAGGTCCGCCACGAGGTCGGCCGCGACAACGTCTTCGTCGTGCACATCTCGCTGCTGCCCTACATCGGCCCCTCCGGCGAGCTGAAGACCAAGCCGACCCAGCACTCGGTCGCGGCCCTGCGCAACATCGGCATCCAGCCCGACGCGATCGTGCTGCGCGCCGACCGGGACGTCCCCACCTCCATCAAGCGCAAGATCTCGCTGATGTGCGACGTGGACGAGGCGGCCGTCGTCGCGGCGATCGACGCCAAGTCGATCTACGACATCCCGAAGGTGCTGCACACCGAGGGCCTCGACGCGTACGTCGTGCGCAAGCTCGACCTGCCGTTCCGCGACGTGGACTGGACGGTCTGGGAGGACCTGCTGGACCGCGTCCACAACCCCGACCACGAGGTCAAGGTCGCGCTCGTCGGCAAGTACATCGACCTGCCCGACGCGTACCTGTCGGTGACCGAGGCGCTGCGCGCCGGCGGCTTCGCCAACAAGGCCCGCGTCCAGATCAAGTGGGTCACCTCCGACGACTGCAAGACCCCGGCCGGTGCCGCGGCGCAGCTCGGCGACGTGGACGCGATCTGCGTGCCCGGCGGCTTCGGCGACCGCGGGGTCAACGGCAAGGTCGGCGCGATCACCTACGCCCGCGAGAACAAGATCCCGCTGCTCGGCCTGTGCCTGGGTCTGCAGTGCGTGGTCATCGAGGCGGCGCGGAACCTGGCGGGCATCGAGGACGCCAACTCCACCGAGTTCGACGCCTCCACCCCGCACCCGGTCATCTCCACGATGGAGGAGCAGCTGGCCTTCGTCGAGGGCGCGGGCGACCTGGGCGGCACCATGCGCCTGGGCATGTACCCGGCGAAGCTCGCCGAGGGTTCGATCGTGCGCGAGGTCTACGGCGACCAGGCGTACGTGGACGAGCGCCACCGCCACCGCTACGAGGTCAACAACGCGTACCGCGGCGAGCTGGAGAAGAAGGCGGGCATCGTCTTCTCCGGCACTTCCCCGGACAACAAGCTCGTCGAGTACGTCGAGTACCCGCGCGAGGTGCACCCCTACCTGGTGGCCACCCAGGCCCACCCGGAGCTGCGCTCGCGCCCGACGCGCCCGCACCCGCTCTTCGCCGGCCTGGTCAAGGCCGCGGTGGAGCGCCAGCAGTCGGCCAAGTGACGGCCTGAGCGCATAACGTAGACAGCCGGGGCAAGGATCTTGCCCCGGCTGTCGCGTTTTCGGAAAGGTACCGGGCATGACCATGGGCATTGCAGACACCGCCGAGTCGTGGGAGGTCGTCGCCTCCCGGACGCCGTTCGAGGGAGCGAAGACGGCGGTCCGCTCCGAGCAGGTACGCATGCCGGACCACGCGGTGGTGCGCCGGGACTACCAGGTGCACCCGGGATCGGTGTGCGTGCTGGCGCTCGACGAGGACGGCAGCGTGCTCGTGCTGCGCCAGTACCGGCACCCGGTACGGCACAAGCTGTGGGAGCTCCCGGCCGGGCTGCTCGACGTACCCGGTGAGAACCCGCTGCACGCGGCCCAGCGGGAGCTGTACGAGGAGGCGCACGTCAAGGCGGAGGACTGGCGGGTGCTCGCGGACTTCTTCGCGTCCCCCGGCGGGTCGGACGAGGCGATCCGGATCTTCCTCGCGCGGGGCCTCTCCGAGGCGGAGGGGGAGCGGTACAAGGTGTCGGAGGAGGAGGCGGACATGGAGGTCGCCCGCGTTCCGCTGGGGGACCTGGTCCGGGGGATCCTGGCGGGCCGGCTGGGCAATCCGGGCCTGGTGACGGGGGCGCTGGCGCTGTCCGCGGCACTCGCCGCCCCGGGCGGCGTCGACGCCCTCCGCCCGGCCCAGGCCCCGTGGCCGCCCCGCCCGTACGAGTCCTAGGGGTCCGGCCCGCCCGTGCGAGGCCTGGCCCTCGGGGTCCGGCCCGCGCGTGCGAGGCCTGGCCCTCGGGGGGCCGCTGCGCGGGGCCCTCTCCGGCAGGGGACGGGCCTGTGCAGCGGCCCCGCCGGCGAGCCGCCGGACCGGGGGAGGGCCCGCGCAGGGAGACCCCGACCGTGGGAAGCGGTCCGCGCAGGCGGTGGCGGCTTCCGGTGGCCGGGGCGGGCCCAACGGCCGGGCAGGAGCCCTGCCTCGGCGGGGGTGGCAGCGCGCTCGCGCAGGCGACCGCCGGGGCCGAGAGCTGGTGTGACCATCGGCTGATCCGATTGGGTGATGTGTCCGCCGCGCTCCACACGGGTCGTCGCTCTGCGTGAACTACGCTCGCAACCCGAAGGCAGGGAGAGGAGCGGATCCGTGACGGATTTCGTCGGGCGGCGGCGTGAGCTCAAGGAGCTGCGCGAGGACATCGCACGGACCGGGCTCGACACCCTCTCGGGGCGCAAGGCCAAGGCGCCCAGGGCGCGCGTGCTGCTCGTCGCCGGGCGCCCGGGGTCGGGGCGCACCGCCCTCGCCGAGGCGTTCGTCCGCGAGGTCGGCGACGACTACCCCGACGGGGTGATCAAGGTACGCCTCACCGCCCCCGGCGGGGAGACCGTGGCCACCGAGCGGGCGATCCGGACCCTGCTGGAGGGGCTGGGGGAGGCCACACCGCCCGGCGCCGCCGAGGACGAGCTCAGCTCCACCCTGCGCACCGCCCTCGCCGGGCGGCGGATGATCATCCTGGTCGACGACGCCGTCGACCCGTACCAGGTCGACGCCCTGCTGCCGGACACCCCCGAGTGCCTCGTCGTCATCACCGCCGAGGGGCCCCTCACCGGCATTCCGGATGTCCGTCCCTGCACCCTCGGCGGACTGGACACCCCCTCCGCCGTCGCCCTGCTCGCCCAGCGCATCGGGGACACCCGCGTCACCGCCGACCCCCGCGCCGCCGAGGCCCTCGCCGAGGAGTGCGGAGGCCAGCCCGCCGCGCTGGCCCTGGTCGGCGGCTGGCTCGCCGCGCGCCCCAAGGCCGCCGTCGCCGACGTGGCCAAGCAGCTCCACGACATGCCCCCCGGCACCAGCGGCCCGCTCGGCCGCGGCTTCCGGCTCGTCTACGAGTCCCTGCCGCAGCCCGCCCAGCGGACCCTCCGGTTGCTGCCGCTCGCCCCCGCCGGCATCGTCGACTCGCACACCGCTTCCGCCCTCGCCGGCTGCTCCGTGGCCGCCGCCCAGTCCACGCTGGAGGACTTCGCCGGGCTGGGCCTCGTCCGCCACGCCCCCAACGGGCTCTTCCTGCTGCCCGGCTGCCTCGCACCGCTGCTCCGGGCCCTGTTGGAGACCAAGGAGCGCGCCGCCGAGGTCCAGCTGGCCCGGGCCCGGATGCTGGAGCGCACCGTACGCCTGCTGCACTCCTGCCGGGTCATGGCGGAGACCGACGAGGGTGACGTACGGGAGAGGCTGGACGGGCTGCCGCGCGCGCTGCGGTTCCCCGACCGGCCGGCCGCCGCCACCTGGCTCGACACCCGGCTGCCCGCGCTGTCCGCGGCCGCCGCCCTGGCCGTGGCCGACGGCGGGCTGGACACCCTGGCCCGCCGGCTGGTCGCAGCCCTCGTACGGGCCCTCGCGGAGCACCGCGGCACCGCCGGGGCCGCCTCCGAGCTGTACGGGCTGCACCGCCTGGTCCTGGACGTGGCCGAGCGCCGGAGCCTGCACCGGGAGCAGGCCGCGGCCCTGCTGAACCTGGCCGACCTGGACGCCGAGACGGGCCGCACCCAGGAGGCGCTGGAGCGCTACCGGGCCGCGCTGGACGCGGGACGGGCCGCGAACGACCCGTACGCGACCGGCCGCGCGATGGAATCCGTAGGCGGCGCCTACCAGGAGCTCGCGGACTGGCACCGGGCCGCCGACTGGTTCGGCCGGGCGCTGTCGCAGGCCCTCGCGCGCGGGGAGCGGGCGGACGAGGCCCGGCTGTACGGACGGCTCGGCAATGTGCACATGTACGCGGGCCGCTACGGGGACGCGCTGCGCAGCTGGCGGGCCGCCGCCGCGGGGTACCGAAAACTGGCAGATGTGCCGGGCCAGGCAAAGGCGTTGAGCGAGATGGCGCGAATCCAGGAGTACGCCGGCCGGCCCGAGGAATCACTGCACACCTGCCGGGAGGCGGTGGAGCTCGCGCGCAAGGCCGCAGACCTGCGGCTTCAGGCCGCGCTCCAGGTGAGGCTGGCCGACACCCTCGACCGGCTGGGTGACCCGGCCGCCGCAAGGCTGCACCGCTCGGCGGCCGACAGATTGCTGGGAGACGACCCCGCAGCCTGCGAAATCCGTAGTGGTTCCGACTGAGATTATTGGTTTGCAAGGCTAGACAGCGCGTCGTCCTTCATTAGACTGGCTTCACCACGACATCCCGTGGTGCATCCCGTTGCGCGTTCTTGTGGGCGGGTATGTATGGAAGTGCCCCCGTTATCCCCTGAGCCAAGGACCGTGATCGACGATGAAGGTCGGCATCCCCCGCGAGGTCAAGAACAACGAGTTCCGGGTCGCCATCACGCCCGCCGGCGTGCATGAGCTGGTCCGAGGCGGCCACCAGGTCTTCATCGAGCAGAACGCCGGTGTCGGCTCCTCGATCACGGACGCGGAGTACGTCGCCGCCGGCGCCGAGATCCTCGGCACCGCCGACGAGGTCTGGGCGACCGCCGACCTGCTGCTGAAGGTCAAGGAGCCCATCGCGGAGGAGTACCACCGCCTCCGCAAGGACCAGACCCTCTTCACCTACCTGCACCTGGCGGCCTCCCGCGAGTGCACGGACGCCCTCCTGGAGTCCGGCACCACCGCCATCGCGTACGAGACGGTCGAGCTCGCCAACCGCGCGCTCCCGCTGCTCGCCCCGATGTCCGAGGTCGCGGGCCGCCTGGCCCCGCAGGTCGGCGCCTACCACCTGATGCGCTCGGCCGGCGGCCGCGGCGTGCTCCCCGGCGGCGTCCCCGGCACCCACGCCGGCGAGTGCGTGGTCATCGGCGGCGGCGTCTCCGGCTGGAACGCCGCGCAGATCGCCATCGGCATGGGCTTCCACGTGACCCTGCTCGACCGGGACATCAACAAGCTCCGCGAGGCCGACAAGGTCTTCGGCACGAGGATCAAGACGATCGTCTCCAACGCCTACGAGCTGGAGAAGGCCGTCGTCGAGGCCGACCTCGTCATCGGCGCGGTGCTGATCCCGGGTGCGAAGGCCCCGAAGCTGGTCACCAACGAGCTCGTCGCCAAGATGAAGCCCGGAAGTGTCCTTGTCGACATTGCGATCGACCAGGGCGGCTGCTTCGAGGACTCCCGTCCGACCACCCACGCCGAGCCGACCTTCCAGGTCCACAACTCGGTCTTCTACTGCGTCGCCAACATGCCGGGCGCGGTGCCGAACACCTCCACCTACGCGCTGACCAATGCCACGCTGCCCTACATCGTGCAGCTCGCGAACCTCGGCTGGGTCGAGGCGCTGCGTCGTGACCCCGCGCTCGCGCTGGGCCTCAACACCCATGACGGCCAGGTCGTTTACGGCCCGGTGGCCGAGGCCCACGGCCTCGAGACCCTCGAGCTGAGCACGCTGCTCGGCTGAAGCGTCAACGACTGACGTCAATCTCACGTATCCGGCCGGACCTTGCCCGCAAGGTCCGGCCGGACGCGTTTGCGGGGTACGGACCGGCACGGCTCAACTCGCCTCGAACGTAACCCTTTAACCCTTTCGCGCACCCGCGAAACTTCGCGGCGACAGCCCGGACGCCCTTGACAGAGTGGTGTTCGGTTGCCGACACATCGTTGCCGGTCCGACGGATTGTGTTGCCGCTGAGTGGTGACACGCCATAGAGTCGCCAACCGTCGGCATGGTGCCACGCTGACCTATCGATAAGTGTCCTGGTCACGTCCGAGGAGGTAAGACGACTTGTGAATGAGTCGACATTTGCTCCCGGAGGTGGTCGAGCAGGGACGCCTGACCGGGGCCAAGGACCCGCCGGGCTCGAAGCGGTCGGCTCCGTCGCAGTCCGCACCTTCGCAAACCACCAGCACATGACGACGCCCCAAAAGAGCATGGACGGCCTAGACGTGAACTCCAGGGCCGGCGACCTGAGCGGCGAAAAGCCCGCGGGTTTCGCCGACTACGACAATGTGCCCGAGGGGCACTTCTACGACCCGGACGCGGAGTACGAGCCCGACCCCGAGTACGCGGCCACCCTCGCCCCCGACGCTGCCCGCCAGCGCCGTGAGCGGATCGGCCCGACCGGACGGCCGCTGCCGTACTTCCCGATCCCGGGTCCGCTGACCGACCACGGTCCGGCGAAGATCATCGCGATGTGCAACCAGAAGGGCGGCGTGGGCAAGACCACGTCGACCATCAACCTGGGCGCCGCACTCGCCGAGTACGGGCGCCGCGTGCTGCTCGTCGACTTCGACCCGCAGGGCGCGCTGTCCGTGGGCCTCGGCGTGAATCCGATGGAACTCGACCTGACGGTCTACAACCTGCTCATGGAGCGGGGCATGTCGGCCGACGAGGTGCTGCTCAAGACGGCGGTCCCCAACATGGACCTGCTGCCGAGCAACATCGACCTGTCCGCTGCAGAGGTGCAGCTGGTCAGCGAGGTCGCGCGAGAGTCGACGCTGCAGCGGGCGCTGAAGCCCCTGATGGCCGACTACGACTACATCGTGATCGACTGTCAGCCCTCGCTCGGTCTGCTGACCGTGAACGCCCTGACGGCGGCTCACAAGGTCATCGTCCCGCTGGAGTGCGAGTTCTTCGCACTGCGCGGCGTGGCGCTGCTGACCGAGACCATCGAGAAGGTGCAGGAGCGGCTCAACCCCGAGCTGGAGCTCGACGGCATCCTCGCCACCATGTACGACTCCCGTACGGTGCACAGCCGTGAGGTGCTGGCGCGCGTCGTCGAGGCCTTCGACGACCACGTCTACCACACGGTCATCGGCCGGACGGTGCGCTTCCCGGAGACCACGGTCGCCGGCGAGCCGATCACCACGTACGCCTCCAACTCCGTCGGGGCCGCCGCCTATCGCCAGCTGGCCAGGGAGGTGCTCGCCCGGTGTCACGCCGAGTGAGTCTGCCCGGAGCCGACGAACTGTTCCGTACGACCGGGGGGATGGCGCTGCAGTCGTCCTCGCCGAGGCGGGGCCCGGAGGAGACGCCCGCCGGGGAGCACGCGGCGGCTTCGGCGGAGGGCACGGCGGGGGAGGGCCGCAGCCGGGAGGCCGCGGCCGGTACGGAGCCGGTGGTGGGTGCACCCCGGCGCTCGCAGGAAGGTTCGGTCAGTCCGGAACCCCGGCGGGGCAAGGGCCAGGGCCGCGGGGCGAACCGCCGGCCCAGCGGGCGTGAGCGGCACGACGAGAAGATCACGGTCTACGTCTCCGCCGAGGAGCTCATGGACCTGGAGCACGCGCGGCTGGTGCTGCGCGGGGAGCACGGGCTGGCGGTCGACCGCGGGCGCATCGTCCGCGAGGCGGTGGCCGTGGTCCTGGCGGACCTGGAGTCCCGCGGCGACGCGAGCATCCTGGTCCGCAGACTCCGCGGCCGCTGACCGTGCCCGGCCGCCCGGCCGACTCCGGCGGGGCTGCATCCGGTGCGTGGGTGGGCGGGGCGGTGGGGCGGCGGGTTTGCGGGCGTTGCCGATCCTGCTGGCGGATCGTTGCCGGGCCGGTGGCCCGTTGCCGCGGGGCGGTGATGGCGGTGGTTCCGGCGGGGCGGTGCCGGTGGGATGCGGGGCATGCCCCGCGGGCAGGCCCGCAGCCGCCCCTGCCCGCCGCGCCCGATGCCGGATGCGGCCTGCGGCCCGTCGTTCCCACAGCTCAAGACGCCCCCACCACCGTCCCGCCCCACATACCCGCCCACCCGTCACATCCATCCGCTGCCCGACGGCGGTAGTGACCGACACCCCGGTCGGCGGCTCGTCGTGACCGGTGTCGATGTCGACCGGATGGGGTTTTCCGGCCGGTGGGCCCTTGTGCCGGTTGTGACCGGTGTCGATGTCGGCCTGATGGGGTTTTCCGGCCGGTGGGCCCTCCTGCCCGTCGTGACCGGTGTCCCACTCGGCGTGAGGGCCCGTGACGAGCGGTCGGGAGGCGGGGAGGGCCGGCCACTGGGCCTGCCTTGACTGCATCCCCGGTGGGGATCTCGCGCTCCCGGCTGCTCGGCTTCCGCCCTCCCTCCCGGTGGGGCTGGTGCCCTCCCTCCCGGTGGGGGCGGTGGGCGGGTTCTGCGGGAGTGTGCCGGGGAAACCGTGGCAGCCTTGGGGCTGGCCCCGGCCGAACCTCCACTTCTTTCCTTACGCACCGCCTTGGACCGCAATGCCCCTTCCCGCCGAACCCGGCCGCCCCGCCCGCCGCAGCCTGGGCCGCGGACCGGGTGCCCAGGCCGCGCCTCCGTCCGTACCGGCGGACGGGCCCGGCCTCCGAGCCCCTCACGCGCCCCCTGAGGGGCCCGTGGCGGCCGGGCCGGACGTGGACCCCGCCGGGCCCACCGCGCCCGCTGACGCCCTCGTGGGGGCCCCGCAGGGGTCCGCGGAGGGCGGAGCGGGAGGACCCGCCGTCGTACCCGGCCCGGCCGGCGACGGGCGGTTCACCCTGCGGCTCGCCAACTTCGAGGGGCCCTTCGATCTGCTGCTCCAGCTGATCTCCCGGCACAAGCTCGACGTCACCGAGGTCGCCCTCTCCAAGGTCACCGACGAGTTCATGGCGCACATCCGCGCCATGGGACCCGACTGGGACCTCGACCAGACCACCGAGTTCCTCGTGGTCGCAGCCACCCTGCTCGACCTGAAGGCCGCCCGCCTGCTGCCCGCCGCCGAGGTCGAGGACGAGGCCGACCTCGCCCTGCTCGAAGCCCGCGACCTGCTCTTCGCCCGCCTGCTCCAGTACCGCGCGTACAAGCAGATCGCCGAGATCTTCGAGCAGCGTGCCGAGAGCGAGGGCCGCCGCCACCCCCGTACCGTCGGCCTCGAGGACCACCACGCCGAGCTGCTCCCCGAGGTCGTCATCAGCATCGGCGCCGAGGGGTTCGCCCGGCTGGCGGTCAAGGCCATGCAGCCCAAGGCCAAGCCCCAGGTCTACGTCGACCACATCCACGCACCGCTCGTCAGCGTGCGGGAGCAGGCCGCCGTGGTGGTCGCGCTGCTCAAGGCGCGCGGCGAGGCCACCTTCCAGGAACTCACCGAGGACGCCGACGACACCCTCACCGTCGTCGCGCGCTTCCTGGCCCTCCTGGAGCTCTACCGCGAGAAGGCGGTGGTCCTCGACCAGGAGGAGGCCCTGCGGACGCTCACCGTCCGCTGGAGCGGCGGGGACGGCGACGGGATGCCGAAGGTGACCGACGAGTTCGATCAGATCGTGGAGGCCAAGGAATGAGCGACGTGGCGGTGGCGGCGCTGAAGCCCGCCCTGGAGGCCGTCCTCATGGTCGTGGACGAACCCGCGACCGAGGCGCACCTGGCGAAGGTGCTCGACCGCAGCCCGCGCGAGGTCGCGGACGCCCTGCGCGAGCTGGCCGACGAGTACACCGTCCAGGGGCGGGGCTTCGAGCTGCGACTGGTCGCCGGCGGCTGGCGTTTCTACAGCCGGGCGGAGTACTCCGACGCCGTCGAGCGCTTCGTACTGGACGGTCAGCAGGCCCGGCTGACACAGGCCGCACTGGAGACCCTGGCGGTGGTCGCGTACCGCCAGCCGGTGAGCCGCTCGCGGGTCTCGGCGGTCCGCGGAGTGAACTGCGACGGGGTCATGCGGACCCTGCTCCAGCGCGGTCTGGTGGCCGAGGCGGGCACGGAACCCGAAACAGGTGCGATCCTGTACAGGACGACGAACTACTTTCTGGAGCGGATGGGCCTGCGCGGCCTGGACGAGCTCCCGGAGCTCGCGCCCTTCCTCCCCGAGGCGGACGCGATCGAAGCCGAGACGCAAGAGGGTGTTCCGTCGTTCGATCCGGACGCACCGGACACCGATGAAGACGACAAGACGACGGAACTTTGATGCGAAGCAGCGGCAACGGCAACGGCGGCGGCAACAGGAACAGCGGCGGCAGTGGTGGCGGGCGCGGTAACACCCGCGGCGGCTCCTCCTCCGGCGGCGGTGGCTACCGCGGAGGCAGCTCCTCGGGTGGAGGCGGCTACCGCGGAGGCAGCTCCTCGGGTGGGGGCGGCTACCGCGGTGGCTCCTCCTCCGGCGGCGGCTACCAGGGCGGCGGCTCCGACTCACGCGACCGTGACCGCGACCAGGGACCCCAGCGTCCCCGCAACCCCCGCCCCGAGGAGCGCCGCTACGACGTCGGCCCCGAAGGCGAGCGCAGCCGCGGTGGCGCCAAGGCCGGCGGCGGCGGTGCCCGCGGCGCGGGCGACGGCAACCGTGGCGGCGGTGCCCGCGGCGACGCGGCGCGCGGCGGCGCCAAGGGCGGACCCCGCACCTCCAAGACCCCCGGCATCGGCGGGGCCGGCGGCCCGCGCCGCGGCCCCGGCAGCCGCAGCGGCCAGTCCCGGCCCCGCGAGCTGGACGCGCGGATCGAGGAGCGCGTGCGCGACCGGTACGCCGACAAGCCCGTGATCAAGACCCCGAAGACCTTCCCGGGCGCCGAGCAGGAAGGCGAGCGCCTGCAGAAGGTGCTCGCCCGCGCCGGCATGGGCTCGCGCCGCGCGTGCGAGGAGCTCATCGAGCAGGCCCGCGTCGAGGTCAACGGCGAGATCGTGCTGGAGCAGGGCAAGCGCGTCCTGCCGAAGGACGAGATCAAGGTGGACGGCCTGACGGTCGCCACCCAGTCGTACCTGTTCTTCGCGCTGAACAAGCCCGCCGGTGTCGTCTCCACCATGGAGGACCCGGACGGCCGCCAGTGCCTCGGCGACTACGTCACCAACCGCGAGACCCGTCTCTTCCACGTCGGCCGGCTCGACACCGAGACCGAGGGCATCATCCTGCTCACCAACCACGGTGAGCTGGCCCACCGCCTCACGCACCCGAAGTACGGCGTGAAGAAGACGTACGTCGCCGCCATCACCGGCCCGCTGCCGCGTGAGATCGGCAAGCGGCTCAAGGACGGCATCGAGCTGGAGGACGGGTACGCCCGCGCCGACCACTTCCGCGTCGTCGACCAGGTCGGCAAGAACTACCTGGTCGAGGTGACCCTCCACGAGGGCCGCAAGCACATCGTCCGCCGCATGATGGCGGAGGCCGGCTTCCCGGTCGAGAAGCTCGTCCGGACCTCCTTCGGCCCGATCGAGCTGGGCGACCAGAAGTCCGGCTGGCTGCGCCGCCTGACGAACACCGAGGTCGGCATGCTCATGCGCGAGGTCGGTCTGTAAACCCTCCGCCCCAGGCTGGAACAAGCCCGCAGTGCCCCCGTGGCACTGCGGGCTTTTCGCTTGTCAGGGACCCGGCCTCCTGTTTATAGTCAATCTGACTATTAAAGAAACGAGGAGGGCCGGCCGTCATGAGCTGGACCGAAATACTGGGGTTCGCCACCGGAGCCCTGTGCGTCTGGCTCGTGGCCCGGCAGCACGTCGCGAACTGGCCCATCGGCATCGCCAACGACATCTTCTTCGTCGTGCTCTTCGCCCAGTCCGGCCTGTACGCCGACGCCGGGCTCCAGATCGTCTTCATCGCCCTCGCCGCGTACGGCTGGTGGTCCTGGACCCACGGGGGTGGACCAGGAACCGCGGAAGCCCTGCCGGTGCGCCGCACCACGCGCACCGAATGGGCCGTGCTGGCCGCGGCGGGGGCGGTGGGGGTGCTCGGGCTCACGCTCCTGCTCGGCCGGTTCAGCGACTCCACCGTCCCGTTCTGGGACGCGCTGACCACGGGGCTCTCGCTCATGGCAACGTACGGCCAGTGCCGCAAGCTCGTCGAGTCGTGGTGGCTGTGGATCGCCGCCGACCTCGTCTACATCCCGCTCTACGCCTACAAGGGCCTGTACCTGACCTCGGCCCTGTACGCCGGCTTCCTCGCGCTCTGCGTGGTCGGCCTGCTCGGCTGGCGGCGCACGCTGCCGGCGCGGGGCGCCCGTACGGTCGCGCAGGCGGCGGCGTGAGCGGCGCGAAGCGGTTCGGGCACGGGCTGGTGCTCGGGAAGTTCTACCCGCCGCACGCCGGGCACCACCACCTGGTGCGCACTGCCGAGGAGCAGTGCGAGCGGCTGACCGTGCTCGTGTGCGCGGCCTCGGTGGAGTCGGTGCCGCTCGCCGACCGGGTGGCCTGGATGCGCGAGGCCCACCCGGGGGCGGAGGTCGTCGGCGCGGTCGACGACGTCCCGGTCGACCTGCACGACCCGGCGGTCTGGGAGGCGCACATGGAGGTCTTCCGCGGCGCCGTGCCCGGGCCGGTCGAGGCCGTCTTCACCTCGGAGGAGTACGGGACGGAGCTCGCCCGGCGGTTCGGGGCCGAGGAGGTCTGCGTGGACCCGGGGCGGACCCGCTTCCCCGTCTCCGGCACGGTCGTACGGGCGGAGCCGGTCGGGAACTGGGAGTTCCTGGGGCCGGGCGTACGGGCCGCCCTGACCCGGCGGGTCGTCGTACTCGGCGCCGAGTCCACGGGCACGACCACGCTGTCGCAGGCACTGGCGGCCCACTACCGGGCGCGCGGCGGGGTCTGGGCCGGGACGGGCTGGGTCGCCGAGTACGGGCGCACGTACAGCGAGGAGAAGCTCGCGGCGGCGCGTGCGGCGGACCCGGCGGCGAGCTGGGAGGACGTGTCCTTCACCTCGGCGGAGTTCCCGGTGATCGCGCGGCGGCAGGACGCGGAGGAGGAGCGGGCGGCGCGCGCCGGATCCCCGGTGCTGTTCTGCGACACGGACTCCTTCGCCACCGGCATCTGGCACGAGCGGTACATGGGATCGCGGAGCGAGGAGGTCGAGAAGACCGCCGCCCTGACGCACCGGCACTTGTACCTGCTGACGGACCACGCGGACGTGCCCTTCGAGGACGACGGGCTGCGCGACGGACCGCAGCTGAGGCCCTGGATGACGGACCGCTTCCGGGAGGAACTCGACAGGACCGGGAAGCGTTTCCTGACCATGAGCGGGGACCGCGAGGCACGGCTGGCGGCGGCCGTCGCGGCGGTCGACGAACTGCTCGCCGAGGGATGGCACTTCGCGGACCCCCTCCCGGAGAACCGATGACGACGGCTTACGACCCGCACGCCTTCGAACCCTTCGCGGTGACGGTCGACCTGGCGGTGTTCACCGTACGGGGCGGGGCGCTGCACGTACTGCTGATCCGGCGCGGGCAGGAGCCGTACGAGGGGGCCTGGGCGCTCCCCGGCGGCTTCGTCCTGCCGAGGGAGGCCGCGGAGACGGCGGCCCGCCGGGAACTGGCCGAGGAGACCGGCCTGCCGGAGGCGGTCGTCGCCGCGCTCCACCTGGAGCAGCTGCGCACGTACAGCGAACCGGACCGCGATCCCCGGATGCGGGTCGTCTCGGTGGCCTTCACCGCCCTGGTCCCGGACATGCCGGAGCCGGCGGCGGACGGCGGCGGCGACGCGGACCGGGCGCGCTGGGTACCGGTGGGGGAGGCCGCGGACCTGGCCTTCGACCACGCGGTGATCCTGGCGGACGCCCGCTCCCGGGTCGGCGCGAAGCTGGAGTACAGCTGCCTGGCCACGGGGTTCTGCCCGCCCGAATTCACCCTCGGGGAGCTCCAGTCCGTCTACGAGACCGTCTGGGGCACCGCCCTGGACCGTCCCAACTTCCGCCGCAAGGTCCTGGCCACGCCCGGCTTCGTCGAGGCCGTGCCGGGAGCCGCCCGCCTGACCGGCGGCCGCGGCAAACCGGCCGCGCTGTACCGGGCGGGTCCGGCGACCGCCCTCCATCCCCCGCTGCTCCGCCCCACGGAAGGACACGCGAAATGACTGCGACGCCCACGAAACGCGCGGCGACGGGCGCCCTGCTCGGCTTGGCCCTCGGCGACGCGCTGGGCTTCCCGACGGAGTTCAACGACGTCCCGTCGATCCTGGCGAAGACCGGCCCGTGGCGGGAGATGGCCCTGCCCCGCCCGGCGATCGTCACGGACGACACCCAGATGACGCTGGCCCTGGCACGCGGCATGAGGACGGCCGCGGAGCGCGGGCCGGTGGACCCCGGGCTGCTCACGGGCCCGGTCCGTGACGAATTCGTGGACTGGTACCACTCCCCGGAGAACAACCGCGCCCCGGGCAACACCTGCCTGCGCGCGTGCCAGCTGTTGGATTCGCCGGAACGGGACTGGCGGGACGCGAGCCAGATCGGCTCGAAGGGCTGCGGGGCGAACATGAGGGTGGCCCCGGTGGGCCTGGTCCCCGGCTGGACGGAGGAGGAGCGCGCAGGTGCGGCCCAGCTCCAGTCGGCCCTGACCCACGGCCACCCGACGGCGCTCGCCGCCTCCGACCTGACGGCGCGGGCGGTGCATCTCCTGGCCCAGGGCACGGAGGTGACGGGCCTGGTCGGCCAACTCCGGTCGTACGCCCTGCACCACCGCACGCACTACCACGAGCGCTGGCTGGGCGACCTCTGGATGCGCACGGCGTCGGACGCCTCCCCGGAGTCCTTCATCGCCCGCGGCTGGGACGAATGCCTGGCCGTACTGGACCGCCTGTCGGCGGCCCTGCGCACCCCGTCCCCGGAAACGGACCCCTGCCTGACGACGGGCGACGGCTGGATCGCGGAGGAGGCCCTGGCGACGGCCCTCCAGTGCTTCCTCCTCTTCCCGGAGGACCCGTTGACGGCCCTGCGCCGCGCGGCCTGCACGAAGGGCGACTCGGACTCGATCGCCTGCCTGGCGGGTGCCTTCGCCGGAGCCCACCTCGGCGCGGACGTCTGGCCCCGCGACTGGGAGGGCCGCATCGAATACCGCGCGGAACTCCTCGCCTTCGGCACCCTCTGGGACGCGTGACCCGTGCTCGATGCCATGAGTGTCGACCTGTCCCCGGTCGTGGCGGACCAGCCGGATCCGCTGCTCTTCGCCACGGTCTCGGGCGCCCACCTCTACGGCTTCCCGTCCCGGACTCGGACATCGACCTGCGCGGTGCCCACCTCCTGCCGGCGTCGGCCCTGCTGGGCGACGTACGGGAGTCCCCGGCGTACCTGGCCGACCTGATCGAGGCCAAGGCCCCGGCCGAGCACGGCCCGGCCGCGGGCAAGGACCAATCCCGCGTCCAGCGGGACTTCGAGGCGCTGCACGCGGCCCTGGACGCGGCGCAGGCCGCGTCCGCGCTGCCCGCGCACGTATCGGCGTACGACGCTCTGGACGACCTCGTCGTCCGGCGCCGGAGCCTAGAAGGCTGACGCCCGGCGGGTGCGGGTCAGGAAGTCCTCCACGCGGGCGTGGTCCGGGGCGTCGGGGAGCGGGGTGGTGGCGAGGGCCGCCTCGGACTGGGCCGTCAGGCGGGTCATCCAGGCGTCGGCCTCGGACCAGGTGAGTTCGCCGCGCTTGACCGCCAGGAGGCGGTCGCGGTGCGGGGTGGCGTCGATCGTCAGGCGGCCCGTGCGCAGGAGGTCGCGGACGGACAGGAGCAGGCGCAGCAGGTGCATGGCGTGCTTCCAGCGCGGGGCGCCGTGGATGCGGACGTCCGCGATGAGTTTGGCGTGCTGGGACGCCGCATACCGGGTGAAGGTGGTGTGTGCCCGGCGGGAGAGGAAGGACTCCCGGAGGGAGAGGAGTTCCTCGCCCACCGGGGTCAGCCGTTCCACCAGTGGGGAGTGCAGGCACTCGAGGATGTTCGGGTTGGCGCGCAGGGCGAGTTCGCAGAAGCGTTCCAGCTCCCAGGAGAACTCCTCCTCCCGCGGGCCCTCCACGTGCGTCGGCGGCTTCTCGAAGCGCCAGAACAGCGGTGTCGGGGCGAGGTAGACGCCGCGCCGGTCGGTGTCGCTCGCCTCCGTCGCCAGGCCGAACGCCCGGGAGCCCATGACGCACGCGTAGACCGTGTGGTCGCGTACCAGGGTGAGGTTCAGGGCTTCCGCGTGCGTCGTCGGCTCGTTCATCCGGGGAGCGTAGGCGGACGCGGCTCCGCTACGCGAGCGAGATATTGCCGTCCGGGGCCACCGTGATCTGCTGCTCCGCCAGGGGTCGGGAGGCCGGGCCGTGGGCCACCGCGCCGTCCGCGATCTGGAACTTGCTGCCGTGGCAGGGGCAGTCGATGGTGCCGTTCTCCACCTTGGACACGATGCAGCCCTGGTGCGTGCACACCGCCGTGAAGCAGCGGAAGGACCCGGTCGTGGGCTGGGTGACCACCAGCTTGTCCTCCTTGAGGACCATGCCGCCGCCCACCGGTACCGCAGACGACTTCATCAGGACCTTCCCGGTCCCCGCCCCGGACGAGGGCGAGGAGGACGGCGTGGCCGCCGCCTCGGGGGACTGGGCCGTCTGCGGGGCGGAGGCGCTGCCCGGCTCGCTCTGCGACTTCTTCTCCGCGCCGCACGCGGTGAGCGTGCCGCCGGCCAGCGCGACGGCGGCTCCTGCCGCCAGTACCGTGCGGCGTGCGGTCGGCGTGCTGTCGCTCATGGGTTGCTCCTCGATCGGGTCCGGGATGGCGAGCAGCATCCTGGCGCGTCCCGGCCCGCAGGAGAAGCCCCCTCGCCGCCGGGATCAGGAGCCCTGCTCCCACGGGGCCAGCTCCGCCTGGCCGCCCGGTGGACGGACGACCTCCCAGACGTGAACCACGGCCGCCCGGTCCAGCGGGCCGTGGACGTGCGGGTAGCGGCCGCCGGATTCACCCTCGCGGCTGACCTCCGAGGTCAGGGCCCGTTCGTCGAGCTCGATCGCCAGCAGGGGACCCGGTACGTCGCGGTAGTGCGCGTCCGCGATCGCGAGCGCCGTCGGGCGGTCCGCCGAACAGTGCACGAATCCCTCCGAGTCGAGCGAGGAGGGGGCGTAGGGGAGTTCGGGCGCGGCGGTCCAGTCGGCGAGCGGCACGATGTGGAAGATCATGCCGATCGTTCTACCGCAGCGCCGGTCGACTGCCCGCACCAAGTGGCGGATTGAGACGGATTGGGTGACATTGTCCGTGTCTCGAAGCCGGGCGCGCCGCCGCAACGGAGCGGCGGACGCCCGGTACCCCATCGAAAGGCGCGGACCATGGCGGGCAACGGCCTCGGCTCCCCGGAGGACGCCATCAGGCAGCAGAGCCTCTAGGACCGCCCCGTACCCACCGCCGGCCAGGGCCCGGTCGCCGTCCCGCGGGAGGGCCGCCGGGCCCTCGTGCCGTGCGGCCGTCCCCGCTGGCTACCCTGACCCTGACTTGCCGTTAGACACCCGCATCCCCTGGAGCGCCCCGTGAGAACCGCCGTCGTCATCGGAACCGGACTGATCGGCACCTCGGCGGCGCTCGCCCTGGCCGGCCGCGGGATCACCGTCCACCTGGCCGACCACGATCCCGCGCAGGCCCGTACGGCCGCAGCGCTCGGCGCCGGCACGGACGAGGCCCCCGACGGCCAGGTCGACCTCGTGATCGTCGCCGTACCGCCCGCCCACGTGGCCGCGACCCTGGCCGAGGCGATCGGCCGCGGAGTGGCCCGGGCGTACGTGGACGTGGCCAGCGTCAAGGGCGGGCCGCGCCGGGAGCTGGCGGCCCTCGGCGTGGACGTCAGCGCGTACATCGGGACCCACCCGATGGCCGGCAAGGAGCAGTCGGGGCCGCTGGCCGCGACGGCCGACCTCTTCGAGGGCCGGCCCTGGGTGCTGACCCCGACCCGGGACACCGACCACGAGGTGCTCAACCTGGCGCTCGAGCTGGTGGCCCTGTGCAAGGCCGTACCGGTGGTCATGGACGCCGACGCGCACGACCGGGCGGTGGCGCTGGTCTCGCACACCCCCCAGCTCGTGTCCAGCATGGTCGCGGCGCGGCTCGAGGAGGCCGACGAGACGGCGGTACGGCTGTGCGGGCAGGGGATCCGGGACGTGACGCGGATCGCCGCCTCCGATCCGCGGATGTGGGTGGAGATCCTCTCGGCGAACCCGGGCCCGGTGGCGGACGTCCTGGCCGGGATCGCCTCCGACCTGGAGGCGACGGTCGACGCGCTGCGGGGGCTCCAGTCGGCGGACGTCGAGAAGCGGCGCGGGGGCGCGGCCGGCATCGAGGACGTGCTGAAGCGGGGCAACGCGGGCCGGGTCCGGGTGCCGGGCAAGCACGGCGCGGCGCCCATGGCGTACGAGACGGTCGCCGTACTGATCAGCGACCAGCCGGGCGAGCTCGCGCGGATCTTCGCCGACGCCGGGCGGGCCGGGGTCAACATCGAGGACGTGCGGATCGAGCACGCCACGGGCCAGCAGGCCGGTCTGGTCCAGCTGATGGTCGACCCGAGGGCGGCCGCCTCCCTCACCGCGGAGCTGCGCGAACGGGGCTGGGCGCTGCGCCAGCAGTAGTCCCGAGGGCCGCCTCGCCGGTACTGGGCGGCGCCCGCGCCGGGGGCCGGTAACCTTGGGGAGGGGCGCTTTGGCGCGCCCGGACACGTACGCGCAACCAGGAAGGTGCCCGCACCGTGGAAACCGCAGCTCCGTCCGCCGTGATCGTCGCCATCGACGGTCCCTCCGGCACGGGCAAGTCCAGCACCTCCAAGGCCGTGGCCGCCAAGCTCGGGCTGCGCTACCTGGACACCGGTGCCCAGTACCGGGCCATCACCTGGTGGATGATCACCAACGGGATCGACACCGACGACCCGCACGCCATCGCCGTGGCCGCCGGCAAGCCCGGCATCGTCTCCGGTACGGACCCGGCCGCGCCGACCATCACGGTCGACGGCCTGGACGCCTCCGGCCCGATCCGCACGCAGGAGGTCACCTCCAAGGTCAGCGCCGTCAGCGCCGTCCCCGAGGTGCGCACCCTGATCACCGAGCTCCAGCGCAGCATCGCCGCCGCGGCCGAGGGCGGGATCGTCGTCGAGGGGCGGGACATCGGCACCACCGTCCTGCCCGACGCCGACCTCAAGATCTTCCTCACCGCGTCCCCCGAGGCCCGCGCCGCGCGCCGCAGCGGTGAACTGCGCGGCAAGGAGGCCACGAACCTCGCGGCCACCAAGGAAGCCCTGATCAAGCGCGACGCCGCCGACTCGGGCCGCAAGACCTCCCCGCTGGCCAAGGCCGACGACGCCGTCGAGGTGGACACCACCGAGCTCACGCTCGACCAGGTGATCGAGTGCGTCGTGACCCTCGTCGAGGAGAAGCGGGCGGGGCGCAAGTGAGCGGAACGCCCTCCCTCAAGGGTGCGGCGGTCGGTCGGCGGATCGGCATAGGCCTCATGTACGGGCTGTGGAAGCCGCGCGTACTGGGCGCCTGGCGCGTGCCCGCCTCGGGGCCTGTCATCCTTGCCGTGAATCACGCACACAACATCGACGGGCCCATGGTCATGGGCACCGCCCCGCGGCCGCTGCACTTCCTCATCAAGAAGGAGGCGTACGTCGGCCCGCTCGGCCCGTTCCTGGACGGGATCGGGCAGGTCAAGGTCGACCGTGCGGGCACGGACCGGGGTGCGATCACGAAGGCGCTCGCGGTGCTCGAGAACGGCGGGGCCCTGGGGATCTTCCCCGAGGGCACCCGGGGCGGAGGCGACTTCGCCTCGCTGCGCGCCGGGCTCGCGTACTTCGCGGTCCGCAGCGGCGCGCCCGTCGTGCCCGTGGCCGTGCTGGGGAGCACCGAGCGCCAAGGGCGGCTGGTCCGCGGACTGCCGCCGTTCAAGAGCCGGGTCGACGTCGTCTTCGGCTCCGCATTCGACGCGGGCGACGGCACCGGCCGCCGCACGCGTACGGCCCTGGACGAGGCCACCGTACGCATCCAGAGCAGGCTGGCCGCCCATCTGGCCGATGCCAAGCGCCTCACCGGGCGCTGAGCGAGACTTGACCTAGTAGTGGAACCGCGCTGCGCGGGGACCACCGATCACCACGAACGACGAGGAACGGACTTCATGAACGACCAGCACGACCACGGAGCGCTCGGCGATGCCGAGTACGCGGAGTTCATGGAGCTCGCCGCGGAGGAAGGGTTCGACGTCGAGGACGTCGAAGGCGCGATCGCGGAGGCGGGCCACGGGCCGCTGCCCGTGCTCGCCGTCGTCGGCCGCCCCAACGTCGGCAAGTCGACCTTGGTGAACCGCATCATCGGCCGCCGCGAGGCGGTCGTCGAGGACAAGCCCGGCGTCACCCGCGACCGCGTCACGTACGAGGCCGAGTGGGCCGGCCGCCGGTTCAAGGTCGTCGACACCGGCGGCTGGGAGCAGGACGTCCTCGGCATCGACGCCTCCGTCGCCGCCCAGGCCGAGTACGCCATCGAGACCGCCGACGCGGTCGTCTTCGTGGTCGACGCCAAGGTCGGCGCCACCGACACCGACGAGGCCGTCGTCAAGCTGCTGCGCCGGGCCGGCAAGCCCGTCGTCCTGTGCGCGAACAAGGTCGACGGCCAGAGCGGCGAGTCCGACGCGGCCTCCCTGTGGTCCCTGGGCCTCGGCCTGCCGCACCCGGTCTCCTCGCTGCACGGCCGCGGTACGGGCGACATGCTCGACGCCGTCCTCGAGGCGCTGCCCGAGGCTCCCGAGCAGACCTTCGGCGGCGCCCCGGTGGGCGGGCCCCGGCGCATCGCCCTCATCGGGCGCCCGAACGTCGGCAAGTCCTCGCTGCTCAACAAGGTCGCGAAGGAGGACCGGGTCGTCGTCAACGAGCTGGCCGGCACCACCCGCGACCCGGTCGACGAGCTGATCGAGCTCGGCGGCGTCACCTGGAAGTTCGTGGACACCGCGGGCATCCGCAAGAAGGTGCACCTCCAGCAGGGCGCCGACTACTACGCCTCCCTGCGCACGGCCGCCGCCGTCGAGAAGGCGGAGGTCGCGGTCATCCTGATCGACACCACCGAGACGATCAGCGTCCAGGACCAGCGCATCATCACCATGGCCGTCGAGGCCGGGCGCGCGATCGTGATCGCGTACAACAAGTGGGACGAGCTCGACGAGGAGCGCCGCTACTACCTCGAGCGCGAGATCGAGACCGAGATGCAGCAGGTCGCCTGGGCGCCCCGCGTCAACGTCTCGGCGCTCACCGGCCGCCACATGGAGAAGCTGGTCCCGGCGATCGAGACGGCCCTCGCGGGCTGGGAGACGCGCGTTCCGACCGGCCGGCTGAACGCCTTCCTCGGCGAGGTCGTCGCGGCCCACCCGCACCCGATCCGCGGCGGCAAGCAGCCCCGCATCCTGTTCGGCACCCAGGCGGGGAGCAAGCCGCCGCGGTTCGTCCTCTTCGCCTCCGGCTTCCTGGAGCACGGCTACCGGCGCTTCATCGAGCGCCGCCTGCGCGAGGAGTTCGGCTTCGAGGGCACCCCGATCCACATCTCCGTGCGGGTGCGCGAGAAGCGCGGCGCGCAGTACAAGAAGAAGTAGCAGCGGCGGTCCGGGGTCAGTAGCCCCGGCGCGGAGCGGGCGGCAGGGCCGCCGGGATGTGGTGCATCCCGGCCTGGTGCTGCCGCCCGTTGGCGTATGCGGACCCGGTGCCGCCGTGGTCGCCGCTGCCGGCCGAGGAGGACCCGGCGTACGCGTACGAGGGCTGCGGCGCCGGGGCGTACGAGACCGGCCACGGGTCCGACTGCCACGCGGAACCGTTCCAGCCGCTCCCGTACGAGCCTCCTCCGTACGGGGAGTCGCCGCCGTACGCCGGGCCGCCCGTGTACGAGCCGCCGTACGAGAACGCCGTGAACCCGAGGTCCTCCTCGCCCGTGCGGTCGCCCGGCAGGGCCCGGAAGGCACGCAAGTACTCCGAGTACAGGGTGTCGTAGATCGGGGTGTGCGAGAGGGCGGCCGGAGCGCTGTCCCGGTCCCTTGCGGGGCGCATCGGGGAGACGGTGCTCGCGTGGGCATGGACGCGGGAGGGGTCGTATGAGTGCACGTAACAGCCAACGAACCCGGAGCCCTGCGGATGCGGGCGAGGGGGCGGAAAACGCAGATCGCCGGGGGGTGCGCGGGATGGACCGCACACCCCCCGGCCACCGCCGGGATCATCCCCCGCACACGGCTGCGCCGCCCCTGGTGAGGGGCGGCGCAGCCGTGTGCGGGATTCCTGCCGGCGTCAGGCGCCCGGGGTGCCGGCCAGCGGCATCGACGCCGCCACGAGCTTGCCGCCGGCGGCGGCCTTGTCCAGCGCGTCGCGGAGCAGGTCCTCGCGGGGCTGCTGGCCGATGGAGCCGACCGGGGCGGCGTAGACGAGGACGCGCTGGGTCTTGTTCACGGCGGCCCGCCAGCCGTCGGTGACCGACAGCGCCTGGTGCGCCTGCCACCAGGCGACCTGGCCGGCGCCCTCGGTGCCGGGCTGCAGTACGGCGTGCAGCTGGCCCGCGGCGAGCAGCACCGACCAGCCGGCGAGCGGGGAGGGCAGCTCGGCGGTGTCGGTGACCGGGATGAACCCCTGCTCGATGAGGAGCGGCAGGAAGTCGTCGCCGGGCCCGATGGTGCCGGGGCGGGCGATCGGCGCGGTCGGCTCGACGACGAGGGCGGGGTGCAGCTCGCCGCCGATCAGGATCAGGCCGCTGGTGATGCCGAGGACGGCCTGGCCGCCGGGCACGTTCTGCGGTGCGGCCTCGGCGGACCCGCCGCCGGCCGGGCTGTCGCCGGTGATGCTGCGGACCGCGCCCTGGAGCTGTTCCTCGGAGACGGTGACCACCTGCGAGGGGATGCAGCCGGCGTGGGCGAAGGCGAGGACGGCCGTCTCCTCGCCGACGAACAGCACCGTGCTGGTGCGGTCGGTCTCGGGGTCCCCGGGAGTGCGGCAGGAGGTGCAGTCGTAGCTGCGCGGTGCGTCGTCGCCGGTGAGCAGCCTCTCGGCTTCTTCGTCACCGATCTCGGCACGTACCTCATCACTGACGTCGAGCATGCGGGGCACGGGCTGGCTCCTCGGACTAGGCGAGCGGGGGCCGGGCGGTTCCCGGCTCGCCGGGCTCAACGGCTGAGTGGCTGCCGGGGTCACGCCATTGGAGGGAACGGAATCGAACCTGGCCCCCGGAGGGGTGAACGGTCGGACCGGGGCTTTGTTTTCGTGCCAACTGTTTTTTGGATGTGCGCAGTTGGTGGTCGGTCCTGGCCGTTTGGGGAGGGGGCGGATCGGCCGACCGGGTGGGGTGCGGAACGGGCCGCGTGGCGGGCCGGGCTGGCGGCGCGGGGCTGCGTAGCGTGACGCGATGCCCGACCTCCGGATCCGGCGGGCCGCCCCGGCGGCTGCTGCCGCTGCCGCGCTGGCTCTCGTCCTCGTACTCCCGTCGAGGGCCGGCGCGGCCCCGCCGCCCCCCGCGCCCGGGCCCGCGGGGGCGGGCCACCCCGGGTCGCCCGGGATCATCGGGAACGGGCCGGGGGACTGCGGGCCGGGCGGGCAATGGCCCTGGGACTGCGTGGCCGACTGCGAGAGCAGCGGGCGCTGGGCGGTCAACACCGGCAACGGCTTCTACGGGGGCCTGCAGTTCTGGCAGCCGACGTGGGAGGAGTACGGCGGGCCGGTGTTCGCGGCGCGGGCCGATCTGGCGAGCCGGGAGCAGCAGATCCGGGTGGCGGAGGACGTGTTGGGGTCCCAGGGGTGGGACGCGTGGCCGGTGTGCTCGAAGCGGTACGGGCTGGCGGGCCGGATGCACGTGGTCCGGAACGGGGACACGCTGGACCTGATCGCCCGGCGGTACCGGGTGAAGGGCGGCCGGCAGACGCTGTACGAGGCGAACCGGGCGGTGATCGGGCCGAAGCCGCAGGCGCTGGCGGTCGGCACGCTGCTGGCCTTGCCGGCCTCGGACCCGCCGCAGACGGCTCCGCCGACTCCGGTGGGCCCGACGGCTCCGGCGGCCAAGCCCCCGGCCCCGGCGGCCCGGCCTCCGGCTGCGGCGGCTCCGGCCGTCACCCCGGCGCCGGTGGCTACGGCCGCACCGCCGGCTGCGGCGGGGAAGCCCCCGGCTGCGACCAAGCCTGCGGCTGCGGCGGCCAAGCCTGCGGCTGCGGCGGGGAAGCGTCCGGCTCCGGCCTCCGCGCCGCGGCCAGCGCCGTCACCGGTTCCCTGACGGGGTTTCGGCTCAGCGGCCCGCGGGGGCGATTCGGAAGGCGGCCGGGCTACCGGCAGACTGCTCGGCATGCTGGAGACCTCCGCACGACTGCTGCGCCTGCTGTCCCTGTTGCAGGCCCACCGCGAATGGACCGGGGCCGATCTCGCGGAGCGCCTCGGCGTGACCCCGAGGACGGTGCGGCGCGATGTGGACCGGCTCCGGGAGCTCGGCTACCCGGTGAACGCCAGCCCCGGCACCGGCGGCGGGTACCAGCTGGGCGCCGGGGCCGAGCTGCCGCCGCTGCTGCTCGACGACGACGAGGCCGTCGCCGTCGCGGTGGGCCTGCGGACGGCCGCGGGCAACGGCGTCGAGGGCATCGGGGAGGCCTCCGTACGGGCGCTCGCCAAGCTCGAGCAGGTGCTGCCGGGGCGGCTGCGGCGGCGGGTGTCGGCGCTCAACGAGTTCACCGTGCCGATGCTGCGCGGGCCGTCCCGGGCCACCGTCGACCCGTCCGTGCTGACGGAGCTCGCCGCCGCGTGCCGGGACAGCGAGCGGCTGCGCTTCGGATACCGGGACCACGAGGGCAGCGCCAGCCGCCGCGTGGTGGAGCCGCACCGGCTGGTGTGCACCGAGCGGCGCTGGTACCTGGTCGCCTGGGACCTGGACCGGGAGGGCTGGCGGACCTTCCGCGCCGACCGGATCGAGCCCAGACCGCCGCACGGCCCGCGTTTCACCCCGCGTCCGGCGCCCGCCGAGGACCTCGCCGCGTACGTGTCGCGCGGCGTGGCGCAGGCTGCGTACGCGGCCAGGGCGGTGCTGAGGCTGAAGATGCCGGCGGAGGCCGCGGCCCGGATCGTGGGGCCGAGCGACGGGGCCCTGGAGCCGCTCGACGCCGAGAGCTGCCTGCTGCGCACCGGGGCCGTGAACCTCGACGTACTCGTCATTCACGTCATGCTGCTCGGCTGTGAGTTCGAGGTGCTCGAGCCGCCGGAGCTGACGGACCGGATCAGAGCGGCCCGGGACCTTCTCGGGCGAGCCGTGGAGAAGACGTAAGGAAACGGAGGAGTGTTCACCCGGCCGAACCGGGTGGGCTGTGGCAATCCCCGGGGAAATTCCGGGGCTCTCGGGCGGAATGCGAAACGGGTTGTGCGGAGGGCGTGTCGCGCGTCGGAAAAAGAATGGCGCGCACGCACTCCCGCGGCTCTTCGGATGAAGCCGGCTCCGTCAAAAAACTGTCGACATTCCGTGACACAAGCGTGACCCGGTACGGACGAACGTCCGGGCGCGGTGCTGACGTTCCGGACATCCGTACGGCGGGGACCACCGGAATGGCCGAGGCGGGCCGGGTGTGACCCGGCCCGCCTCGGTGGTGCGGGGTGAGGTGGTGCGTACCGTCCCGCGAAGTCCCGTACGGGGGTGGTTCAGCCGCCGGCGGCCGGACGGGCCGCGGTCCGTCCCGCGGCGGCGGGCCGCTCGGTGTGCGCCGGGCGGCGGCTGCCCGCCGGCGTGACCGGGGTCCGCTCGGACCGGATCAGGTGCGGCCGGCCGGACACGTGCGCGGCGGGCCGGGGCACCGGGGCGTGCACCGGACCGGAGGCCGCCTGCACGGTTGCCGGGGTGGTCGCGGCGGGGTCCTGCGGGCCGGCGGCCTCGGTGGTGAGCCGGAGCTGCCACTTGCCGCCCGCGGAGAGCATCGGGGTGAGCGCGGTGGCGACCGGTACGGGCACGCTTCCGGTCTCCAGCCGGCGGCGCAGCCGCTCCCGCAGCGCGAAGACCCGGGCCTCGGCCCCGGCGATCAGCGGCTCGAACCAGGGCAGCGCCAGCATGATCAGCAGACCTGCGGACCAGCCGAGCAGCACATCGCTGACCCAGTGGGTGCCGAGGTACACGGTGGTGGCGCCGACGCTCAGCGAGACGGTGGCGGACACCACGGACAGCACCCGCCGGGTGACCGTGGTCGAGGCCAGGTAGGCCAGGATCCCCCAGGTCACGACGGCATTGGCGGTGTGGCCGGAAGGAAATATATCGCCGCCGGCGAAGAGTTCGGCGGAGCCGATCTGCGTGGCGTAGTGCGGGCCGAGCCGGCCGAGGCCGAGCTTGACGGCGCCGACGGTGATGTTGAGCAGGAGCAGTGCCACGCCGAGGGTGATCAGCGGGCGGAGGGTGTGCTGCCGCCAGGAGCGCCAGCCGAGCCACGCGGCGACCATGACCGCGGTGGGGCCGCGCTGGCCCAGGACCACGAGGTAGTCGAGGAAGGCGTGCAGCTGCGGCCACTGCTCGTAGGGCCGGAAGAACATGACCTGCCAGTCCAGGCGGACGAGCCAGGACGTGGTCAGGACGGCCACCACGATCGCGAGGTAGAACGCGAGGGTCGACCCGAGGAGCACGATGCGGTGCCGGCTCATCTGCGGTGTCTGCAGATGAGCCGGTCGCTCTGGTTCCCGGTCCAGCCGGGCGAACACCCGCTCCAGACGGGTCAGGATTTGGTCGGTACGCACTCAATCGACGTTACCGCGCGCCGCTGGGCGGCCCGGTCGAATCACGGGCTTTGTGATGACCATGTGATGTGGAGTTGGTCTCACGCGGAGCTTAATTCCTCGGATTTAGACATTAGTTGGAGCCGCCTGAATCCATTGGCCTGGCCATTATTTCGCACACTTAGCCGGGCTTTATCGGCACGGCTCAATGACTTTGCTCAAAGATGGATCGGAATGATCCATTCCGTGATGCGCGCCTCCGGCGCGCCGCGCGAAGTCCTACGGTGGCCCGGAGCCGTTCAGCCAGAAGGCCCCGTACGCCGCCGAGGCCAGCGCCACCGCGCCGAGCACCGCGACCGCCCGCCCGGTCCGCCACCGGGCCAGTGCCACCGCCGCCGGCAGCAGCAGCGGGAACGCCGGCAGCAGCAACCGCGGCTTGGAGCCGAAGTACCCCGACGCGCACAGCGCCAGCGCCACGACGATCCCGCAGTACACCAGCAGCGCGGCCGGCTGCCGCTGCTTCACGCACAGCCGGTACAGCCACAGCACCAGCACGACGCCCGCGATCAGTCCGACCCCGGCCGGGGCGGCGGACGACGCCAGCTTCGCCCCGATGAACCGGGCGAAGGCCCATCCGCCGTCGAAGCCGTTGCCCCAGCCGCCCTGCACGTCCAGGTATCCGAGCAGCCCGTCGCCGGTGCGCGCCCCGACCCACAGCACGTACGCGGCCGCCCCCATCGGGGCCAGCGCCACCCCCGCCGCCATCCGCCAGGACCGCTCCCCGCTCCGCCAGGCCAGGGCGGCCGCCACCCACACCGCCGCCACCACCGCGGCGCCGACCGGGCGGGTCAGCCCCGCCCCGGCCGCGAGGAGGCCGGCGGTCAGCCACCGGCCGCGCAGGGCCCCGTACAGCGCCCAGGCGGCCAGCGCCGTGAACAGCGACTCGCTGTACGCCATCGACTGCACGATGCCCACGGGCAGCGCGGCCCAGACCCCGGCGGCGAACACCCCCGCCCGCCGGCCGTGGAGGAGGTCCGCGACCGCGAAGATCCCCCAGGCCGCCGCGAGCCCGGCCACCACCGAGACCACCAGGCCCGCGGAGCCGTACGACAGCCCGGTCGGCGCCGCGACCAGCCGCTCCAGCCAGGGCAGCAGCGGGAAGAAGGCCAGGTTCGAGTGCACGTCCCCGTTCGGGAGGGCCACCTCGTACCCGTAGCCCTCGGCGGCGATGCGGGCGTACCAGAGCGAGTCCCAGCGCGCCGACAGCAGCGTGTGCGGACTGCTGCCGACGGCCGAGCCCCAGGCCGCGAGCACGGCCAGCCCGAGGAGCCGGACCGCCGCGAAGACGGCCAGCGCGGGCGCGGCCCGACGAAATCCAAGATCTTCCACGGGCATGATTATCGATGGCGCCCGTGCCTGCCGTCGGCGCAGAACCACAGGTCGTGACCGCGCGTGTACGCGGTGGAGGGGCGAGGGGGAGGGCGGGGTGATCCGAGTGGCGCACACCACACCGCGGCCGCCGCCGCTGTGAGAGCTTGACCACGTGCCGGACAGGCGAACTCGCGTACGCTGACGCTTCACTCGCCTGTCGATGCCGGACCCCGTAGGACGCCGCACAGTGCACCGCCACCGCGGCTCCGCAGAACGCTGGTCCGCCGAGTGCGAGCGATCATCTGGGAGGTACATGCATGTCGGGGACGAACGCGGCCGCCTTCCGGCTGCGGCTGCGCGCAGCCTCCGGCGGCTCCAACCGCTGGCTCGTCCTCGCGGTCCTCTGCGTCAGCCTGGTCCTCGTCGCGCTCGACGCGACGATCCTGCACGTCGCCGTCCCCTCCGTCACCGCGGACCTGCGCCCCGGCTCGGTCGAGCTGCTGTGGATCGTCGACGCCTACCCGCTGGTCTGCGCCGCCCTGCTGATCCTCTTCGGCACCCTCGGCGACCGGGTCGGCCGCCGCCGGATACTCCTCCTCGGCTACGGGCTCTTCGGCGCGGCCTCCGCCCTGGCGGCCCTCGCGGACAGTGCCCAGATCCTGATCGCCGCCCGCGCCCTGCTGGGCGTCGGCGGCGCGATGATCATGCCCGCCACCCTGTCGATCCTGCGGCAGGTCTTCCCCGACCGGCGCGAGCGGGCCCTCGCCATCGGCATCTGGACCGCCGTCGCCGCCATCGGCGCGGCCAGCGGGCCGGTCCTCGGCGGCTTCCTGGTCCAGCACTTCTGGTGGGGCTCGGTCTTCCTGATCAACATCCCGCTGATGGCCCTGATCCTGCCGCTCGGGCGCTGGCTGCTGCCCGAGTCCAAGGGGTCCTGCGACGGCCCCTGGGACGTGCTCGGCGCGCTGACCGCCGCCGGCGGTGTGCTCGGCGTGGTCCTCGGGGTCAAGCGGATCGGCGCGGAGCGCGAGTTCCTCGACGCCCGGGCGCTGGTGCCGCTGGTGCTGGGCGCGGTGCTGCTGATCCTGTTCGTACGGCGGCAGAAGCGGCGCACGCACCCGCTCATCGACATGCGGATGTTCTCGCGCGCCGCCTTCTCGACGTCCGTCGGGTGCATCGTGCTCGCCATGCTGGCGCTGGTCGGGCTGGAGCTGATCGCGGTCCAGTACCTCCAGCTGGTGCTGCACCTCAGCCCGCTGGAGACCGGGCTGCGGCTGCTGCCGCTCACCTTCGCCGCGATGGCCGCCGGTGCCACCGGGTCGTACACGCTGGCCCGGATCGGGCCGCGCACGATGGTGTCGCTCGGCTTCGTGCTGACGGCCTTCGCCGTGCTGCTGCTGACGTTCATGGGGCAGCACGACCGGCCCACCCTGCTCACCGTCGGGTTCATCCTGCTCGGCTTCGGGCTGCAGACCACGCTGTTCGCGGCGTACGAGTCGATGCTCAGCGAGGCGCCCGCGGCCACGGCCGGCGGGGCGGCCTCCATAGGCGAGACCTCGTACCAGCTGGGCGCGGGGATGGGCATCGCGCTGCTCGGCAGTGTCATGAACGCGGCCTATGCGCCGGGACTGCTGCACGTGCCGGGGGTGTCGCCCTCGGACGCGGCGGACGCGGCGAACTCCCTGGGCGAGGCCTACCAGATCGCGGGATCCCTCGGGGGTGCTGCGGGTGAGTCGCTGTACGCGGCGGCGCGGCACTCGTTCGTGCACGGGCTGCACGTCACGCTCGTGGTCAGTGCCGGGCTGCTGTTGGCGGGTGCCGTGATGGCGCTGAAACTGCCGCGGGTCATGGAGTGCCAGGACTCCGCCGAGTGCGAGCCGGAGCCCGCACGCCTCCCGGCCCAGGCGGGCCCCGACGCCCCCCGCATCCCGGCCCCGGCGCAGCCGGACCGCGACACGGTCGTCCGGCCCGCCTGACGCCGGCGCCCCGCGCAGCGCCGCCCGCAGGGGCAGTCGGGGGTGGACCCGGGGCGGCGGCGGCGACAAACTAGCACCGCTAGCTACGCCCTCATGGCCGCCGGGAGGCCCTTCGTGTCCGCGTCGAGAACCCCCTTCGTACCCACCGATCCGCTCGGGCTCGACGAGCTCCTCGCCCCCGAGGACCTCGCCGTCCGCGACACCGTCCGCAACTGGGCCGCCGACCGCGTGCTCCCGCACATCGCCGACTGGTACGAGAGCGGCGAGCTGCCCGGGATCCGGGAGCTCGCCCGCGAGCTCGGCGCGCTGGGCGCGCTCGGGATGTCCCTCCAGGGGTACGGGTGCGCCGGCGCCAGCGCCGTGCAGTACGGGCTCGCCTGCCTCGAGCTGGAGGCCGCCGACTCCGGGATCCGGTCCCTCGTCTCCGTACAGGGCTCCCTCGCCATGTACGCGATCTGGAAGTACGGCTCCGAGGAGCAGAAGCAGCGCTGGCTCCCCGGCATGGCCGCCGGCGAGCTGATCGGCTGCTTCGGGCTGACCGAGCCCGACGTCGGCTCCGACCCGGCCGCCATGCGGACGTACGCGAAGCGCGACGGGACCGACTGGGTGCTGAACGGGCGCAAGATGTGGATCACCAACGGCAGCGTGGCGGCCGTGGCCGTCGTCTGGGCGCAGACCGACGAGGGGATCCGCGGCTTCGCCGTGCCCACCGATGCCGCCGGGTTCTCGGCGCCCGAGATCAAGCACAAGTGGTCGCTGCGCGCCTCCGTCACCAGCGAGCTGGTCATGGACGACGTACGCCTGCCCGCGGACGCGGTGCTTCCGGGCGTCACCGGGCTCAAGGGGCCGCTGGGCTGCCTCAGCCACGCGCGGTACGGGATCATCTGGGGAGCCATGGGCGCGGCGCGCGCCAGCTTCGAGGCCGCGCTCGACTACGCGCGGACGCGCGAGCAGTTCGGCAAGCCCATCGGCGGTTTCCAGCTCACCCAGGCGAAGCTCGCCGACATGGCGCTGGAACTCCACAAGGGCATCCTGCTCGCCCACCACCTGGGCCGGCGGATGGACGCGGGCACCCTGCGGCCGGAGCAGATCAGCTTCGGGAAGCTCAACAACGTCCGCGAGGCCATCGAGATCTGCCGCACCGCGCGGACCATCCTCGGCGCCAACGGGATCTCGCTCGAATACCCCGTCATGCGGCACGCCACGAACCTCGAGTCGGTGCTCACCTACGAGGGCACCGTCGAGATGCACCAGTTGGTGCTGGGCAAGGCGCTCACCGGGCTCGACGCCTTCCGGTGAGGATCCCCGGCCACCTCCCCCAGACTCCGTCCGGGGGTACCCCCAGAGGTGCCCCCGGGCTCAGCTCTGGTTGAAGAAGTCGCGCGAGCGGCCGGCGGACTCGCCGTTCACGATCTGGGTGTCGGCCGGGGTCAGCAGGAAGACCCTGGTCGCCACCCGCTCGATCGAGCCGCGCAGGCCGAAGGTCAGGCCGGCCGCGAAGTCGACCACGCGCTTGGCGTCGGCCGGGTCCATCGACGACAGGTTCACGATCACCGGGACGCCCTCGCGGAACAGCTCGCCGATGCCGCGCGCGTCACGGAAGCCGTCCGGGGTGACCGTCGCGATCCGCCGGCCCTGCTCGACGGCCGACTCCGACGCGACCTTGACCCGGGGGTCGGTGACCCACTGGTCCCCGGGGCCCGAGACGGAACCCTGCGCGGCCTCCGTGTAGTCGTCGTCGTAGTAACGCTCGTCGTCGTTGTCCTCCACGAGACCCAACCAGGCACTCGCCTTGCGTACCGAACCCATGGACGCCTCCTTTCACCGCGGTCAGTTGTCTTCTCTCCGCTGCCCCTATGGTCGTCCATGATGCTGACAACGCGCCAAGTGGATAGGCGCCGCGCAGGGGTTTCGTGACGGTACTGGTGCAGAACATCCGTTGCACCGTCAAGGATCCCGGTGGGTACCGCTGCTGTCTGAGTGAAAATACGACTGCCGCCGCCGTGTGGGTGACCGACAGGGGCGTACGAGTGAACGATCCGGCTCGATACGATGCGCATCACGCACGCGCATGACACACGGGGGACCGGTTTGTTCGGCATCGTCAGACCCTGCACGCACCGGCTCGGGGAGCGGTTCAAGACGGAGTGGATGGCCCATCTCTGCGGGCTGTGCCTGGCACTTCGCGGAGACCACGGCCAGTTCGCCCGGATCGTGACCAACTACGACGGGCTGCTCGTCTCCGTTCTGACGGAGGCTCAGTCGGGACCGGCGCCCGGCTCCCGGCGCACCGCCGGTCCCTGCCCGCTGCGCGGGATGCGCACCGCCGCGGTGGCCAACGGGGAGGGTGCGCGGCTCGCGGCCGCCGTCTCGCTCGTACTCGCCTCGGCGAAGGTACGGGACCACGTGGCGGACCGGGACGGGCTGTTGGCCCGCGCGCCGATCGCCGCCGCCGCGCGCAAGGTGGCCCGCGGCTGGGACCGGGCCGGCGCCCGCACCGGGGCCTCGCTCGGCTTCGACACGGCGGTCCTCGTCGACGCCGTGGACCGGCAGGCCGGCATCGAGACGCTGGCCGGCCTCGGCACGCCGGTGCTCGTGGTGACCGAGCCCACGGAGACCGCGACGGCCGCGGCCTTCGCCCATACCGCGCAGCTGGCCGGACGGCCAGGCAACGCCCCCGCGCTCGCCGAGGCGGGCCGCTACTTCGGGCGCCTCGCGCACCTGCTGGACGCCGTCGAGGACCAGGCCGCGGACACCGCCGCGGGCGCCTGGAACCCGCTGACGGCCACCGGGACCTCGCTCACCGAGGCCCGGCGGCTGGCCGACGACGCCCTGCACGGCATCAGGCTGGCCCTGCGCGAGGTCGAGTTCGCGGACGCCGGGCTGGCCCACCGGCTGCTCGTGCACGAGCTGAAGACCTCGGTGGACCGGGCCTTCGGGGTCACGGGCTGCGCGCACACGGGCGGGCGCGCAGACATGAACGCCGCGGGTCAGGGCGGCTACGGCGCGCCGCCGCAGGGCTACGGCCCGGGCCAGGGCGCCCCGTACGGCAGCGGCCCGTACGGCGGCACCCCGTACGGCGGCCAGGGCGGCACCCCGTACGGCGGGAATCCTTACGGCGGCGGCGGCGGCGCGGGCGGCCCCGGCGGCCCCTGGATACCCGGACCGCCCATGGGTCCCGGCGGCGGTCTTCCCCCGCAGAAGCCGCGCCGCGGGCTGCTCGCCGGCTGCGCGGTGGCCCTGGGGCTGTTCTGCACCTGCCAGCTGTGCTGCTCCGAGCACGAGGGCCCGTGGTCCCGCAAGAAGCGGGACGCGTGGTGCGATGACTGCGACTGCGGCGACTGCTGCCCCGACTGCAGCGGCTGCAGCGGCTGTGACTGCTGCAGCTGTGACGGCTGTGACTGCTGCTGTCCCTGCGACGGCTGCTGAGGCTGCGACGGCTGCTGGAGCTGCTGAGACTGCTGAGAACCCGTCAGACACGCACGGGGCCGGACGGCGTACAGGGAGATTCCCGTCCGGGCCCGTGTGGAAGGGGTGAGCGGCATGAGCGATGACGCAGATGATCCGAAGGCCGCCTGGCGCACATGGCACGAGCATCGGGTGGCTTCCGTGTCCGCCCCCTACGGCCCCCTCGCCCTCATCGGCAGCCTCCCCCGGACTCCGTCCGGGAGGACCCCCACGCGCTCCGACTACCCGGAAGGTCGAATTCCGGCCGTTCCGGGGCGCCGGCGCGCCACCGGGGGCGGGATGGCGCCGACCGCCTCCGCCGGGGACGGACTCGGCCTCGGCGGCGAGCCCTTCACCGGTGACGCCGTCCTGGCCGCCGGCGAGGCCCCGCCCGCGCACTCCCGGATCGCCGCCGCCCGGGACGTCCGGATCACCGCGATCCGGCGCGAGGGCGAGTGGGCGGTACGGGTGTTCGACCCCGCCTCCGCGGCGCGCCGGGCCTTCGCCGGCATCGAGGCCACCGCGTACGACCCGGACTTGGTGCCGCCGGGGCGCTTGCGGCCGTACGGCGAGGACCGGATCGTCCAGGTGGCGAACGCCGACGGGCGGGCGCGCGGGCTCGGCCTCGGCGGCGAGCCGGGCTTCGCCCACCGGAGTGCCGAGCACACCCTCCGGGCCGCCGTCGACGAGGACGACGCCAGTCTCCGGGCCGTCGTCGGCAATGCCACCGGGGAGCTCCGGCCACCGCTTCCGCTTCCTCGGGCCGGGTGCCCCGGATCCGGCGGACGGCTCGATCACCGTCGGCTTCAACCGGACCGTGCTGCCGCCCCGCGCCGTCGCGGACCACTTCATCCGCCCGTTCCCGCCACTCGGGAGCACCCTGCCCTCCGAGGTCGCGGCGGGCGAGCGGAGGCCGAAAGATGCCCTTGCCGCCCGAATCCGGCGCCGGGACACTCCCGACAGCGCCTTCCGGGGGCTTGTCAGGGGCACGACGAAATCCTGTGCGCCCGCCGTACCCCCGGCTGCGCCTCACGGGCTCCGGCGCCCCCCACTGTCCGCCGGGCCCCCGATCCCTCCCGGGAGGACGAGAAGTGAGGATCAAGAGCATCACGCGTACCCGGCTGCTCGCGGTGGCCGCCGGCCTGGCAGCCGTCGCCGGGCTCGCCGCCCCCACCGCGGCGAGCGCGGACACCGGCTTCAGCGCAGCGCGGCTCGCTGCGGCCGGAGCCTCCGTCCAGCGCGCCGACGTCGCCGGCACCGCCTGGTACACCGACCCCGCCAGCGGGACCCTCGTGGTCACCGCCGACTCCACCGTCACCGCCGCGGACCTCGCCAAGATCCGCACCGAGGCCGGAGCCGACGCCGCGGCCCTGCGCATCGAGCGCACCCCCGGCAAGCTGCGGAAGCTGATCTCCGGCGGCGATGCCATCTACACGTCCGGCTGGCGCTGCTCGCTCGGCTTCAACGTGCGCAGCGGGAGCACGTACTACGTCCTGACCGCCGGGCACTGCACCGACGGCGCCGGCACCTGGTGGACCGACTCCTCGCACAGCACCACGATCGGCGCGACCGTCGGCTCGAGCTTCCCGACCAACGACTACGGCCTCGTGCGCTACGACAACACCTCCCTGGCCCATGCGGGGACCGTCGGCAGCCAGGACATCACCAGCGCCGTCGACGCCACGGTCGGGATGTCCGTGACCCGGCGCGGCTCCACCACCGGCACCCACGGCGGCTCGGTGACCGGCCTCAACGCCACCGTCAACTACGGCGGCGGCGACATCGTCTACGGCATGATCCGCACCAACGTCTGCGCCGAGCCCGGCGACAGCGGCGGCCCGCTCTACTCCGGCACCCGCGCGGTCGGCCTCACCTCCGGTGGCAGCGGCGACTGCACCTCGGGCGGAACCACCTACTTCCAGCCCGTCGTCGAGGCCCTCAACGCCTACGGGGTGAGCGTCTACTGACGGCAACGGGCGGGTACGGCCCGCCCGAACGCGGCACAACCCTGTGCCTCCGCCCGAACTCACGGGCGGGGGCACAGGGTTGTGGAGTGGGGCGGCACGCATGAGCAATGCACCATCCGGCCGGGGCGGCCCCGTCTCCGATGCGCGGCGACGCGAGCCTGCCGGCCGTGCCGGCCGGCGCCGTGCCGGCCGCGCCCAGTACGCCCGTACGGTCCGGCCGATGCTGGGGTGGCGCTCCGAGTGCGTGGCGGGGGAGCTGCCGGGCGAGCGCCGCCAAGGCCGCGGATGGATGATCGAACAAACGTTTCGCACGGATATTCGAATTGCTCTATGGTGGAGACAGGGGAGGCCAAAGGAGTTCTAGAGGCGAATCGAGCGAAGCAGGAGGCCGCGGATGCCTGGTTTTACGCATCTGCACACCGTTTCGGGGTTCTCCATGCGCTACGGAGGCTCGCACCCCGAACGGCTGGCGGAGCGTGCCGCCGAGCGGGGCATGGATGCCCTCGCCCTGACCGACCGCGACACCCTCGCGGGCGCGGTGCGGTTCGCGAAGGCATGCGCGAAGGCCGGGATCCGGCCGCTGTTCGGGGCCGACCTGGCCGTGTCGCACGCCACTGCGCCTGTGGCGGGCACGGCCGGGCCCACCGGATCCGGGGAGGCGTCCTACCGGCGGCGGACCCCCGTCACGGGCGGCGCCTTCGTCGACGAGTCCATGCCCCGGGCCACCTTCCTGGCCCGCGACGGCGCCACCGGCTGGGCCGAACTGTGCCGGATGGTCACGGCGGCCCATGCGGGCGCCGGTGGCACCGCCCGGCCCGTCGTGCCCTGGGGAGAGCTGCGGGGCGAAGGGGTGTACGTACTGCTCGGGCCCGGGTCCGAAGTGGGGCGGGCACTGGCCGCCGGGCGGCCGGACCGGGCCGCGCGGCTGCTCGCGCCCTGGCGGGAGGTCTACGGCGGATCCCTCCGCCTGGAGGCCGTCCACCACGGCCGCACCGGCACCGGCCCCGGCTCGCTGCGCCTGGCCGCCCGTACGGTCGGCTTCGCCGCCGAGCAGGGCGTCCCGGCCGTGCTCACCAACGCCGTCCGGTACGCCGACCCCGGCCAGGGCCCGGTCGCCGACATCCTCGACGCGGCCCGCCGCCTCGTCCCCATAGACCCCCGCGGCCCCCTCGACAGCGGCGAACGCTGGCTCAAGGACCCCGCCGCCATGGCCGAGGCCGCCGACCGGATCGCCCGGGCCGCCGGCCTGCGTCCCGCCGACGCGCGCCGGCTGCTCGCGGAGACCCGGCGCACCGCCGAGGCCTGCTCGGTGGACCCCGAGGACGACCTCGGCATGGGCTCCGTGCACTTCCCCGAGGCCCACCTCGTCGGCGCGGCCCACCGCACCGCCCAGCGGGTCCTCACCTCCAGGGCCTCCGCCGGCATGGTGCTGCGCGGCTACGCCGACGACCGTGCGTACTGGGAGCGGATGCACCACGAGCTGGACATCATCGCCTACCACGGGTTCGCCTCGTACTTCCTGACAGTCGCCCAAGTCGTGGACGACGTACGTGCGATGGGCATCCGGGTGGCCGCCCGCGGCTCCGGCGCCGGCTCCCTCGTCAACCACCTCCTCGGCATCGCCCACGCCGACCCCGTCGAGCAGGGCCTGCTGATGGAGCGCTTCCTGTCCAAGCGCCGCCACGTCCTGCCCGACATCGACATCGACGTGGAGTCCGCCCGCAGGCTGGAGGTCTACCGGCGGATCATCGACCGCTTCGGCACCGAGCGCGTCGCCACCGTCTCCATGTCCGAGACCTACCGGGTCCGGCACGCCGTCCGCGACGTCGGCGCCGCCCTGTCCATGGACCCGGCCGTCGTCGACCGGCTCGCCAAGGCCTTCCCGCACATCCGGGCCCGCGACGCCCGCGCGGCCCTGGCCGAACTGCCGGAACTGCGCGACGTACGCGGGGAGGAGCACGGGCGGCTGTGGGAGCTCGTCGAGGCGCTGGACGCGCTGCCGCGCGGGATCGCCATGCACCCGTGCGGGGTGCTGCTCTCCGACGCCTCGCTGCTCGCCCGCACCCCCGTGGTGCCGACCAGCGGCGAAGTCCCCCTAGGCCCTGCGGGCCGGGGAGGTGCCCCCATCCCGATGTCCCAGTTCGACAAGGACGATGTGGAGGAGCTCGGGCTGCTCAAGCTCGACGTGCTGGGCGTGCGGATGCAGTCCGCGATGGCGCACGCCGTCGCGGAGATCCGGCGCGGTACGGGGGAGGAGCTCGACCTGGACGACCCGGCGCAGGTCCCGCCGGGCGACGGGGCGACGTACGAGCTCATCCGCTCGGCCGAGACGCTGGGCTGCTTCCAGATCGAGTCGCCGGGCCAGCGCGACCTGGTGGGGCGGCTCCAGCCGTCGACCTTCCACGACCTGGTCGTCGACATCTCGCTGTTCCGGCCCGGTCCGGTCGCCGCTGACATGGTGCGCCCGTTCATCGAGGCGCGGCACGGGCGGGCCCCGGTCCGCTTCCCGCACCCGGACCTGGCGGACGCGCTGCGCGAGACGTACGGGGTGGTGGTCTTCCACGAGCAGATCATCGAGATCGTGCACGTCATGACCGGCTGCGGGCGCGACGAGGCGGACCGGGTGCGGCGCGGGCTCTCCGACCCGGAGTCGCAGGCGCGGATCAAGGTGTGGTTCGCGGCGAAGGCGGGCGAACGGGGCTACTCGGCCGAGGTGATCGGCCGGACCTGGGAGATCGTGGAGGCGTTCGGCTCGTACGGCTTCTGCAAGGCGCACGCGGTGGCCTTCGCCGTGCCGACGTACCAGTCGGCGTGGCTGAAGGCGCACCATCCGGCCGCGTTCTACGCCGGGCTGCTCACGCACGACCCGGGGATGTACCCGAAGCGGCTGCTGCTGGCGGACGCGCGGCGGCGGGGTGTGCCGGTGCTGCCGCTGGACGTGAACCGGTCGGCGGTGACCCATCGCATCGAACTGGTGTCCGAGGCCGGGGCTCCTCCGGTGTGGGGGCTCCGGCTGGCCCTGGCCGACGTCCACGGCATCAGCGAGGCGGAGGCGCTCCGGATCGAGGACGGACAGCCGTACGGATCGCTGCGCGACTTCTGGGACCGGGCCCACCCGGGGCGGCCGGTCGCGGGGCGGCTCGCGCAGGTCGGGGCGCTGGACGCCTTCGGCGCCAACCGGCGCGACCTGCTGCTGCACGTGGCCGAACTGCACGGCGCGCAGCGCACGGCGGGGGCCCGGCCGGGCAGCGTCCAACTCCCGCTGGACGGCGGGCGGTCGACGGCCCCGGTCGGCCTGCCCGATCTGAACGAGGCGGAGCGGCTCAGCGCGGAGCTCGGCGTGCTCGGCATGGACGCCTCGCGGCACCTGATGGGGGACCACCACGCCTTCCTGGCGGAGCTGGGGGCGGTCCCGGCCCGCAGGCTGCGCGAGGTCGGGCACGGCCGGACGGTACTGGTCGCGGGGGCCAAGGCGGCCACCCAGACCCCGCCGATCCGGTCCGGGAAGAGGGTCATCTTCACGACGCTGGACGACGGGACGGGCCTGGTCGACCTGGCCTTCTTCGACGACAGCCACGAGGCGTGCGCGCACACCGTCTTCCACTCGTTCCTGCTGCTGGTACGGGGTGTCGTGCAGCGGCGCGGACCGCAGAGCCTGAGCGTGGTCGGCGCGGCGGCCTGGGACCTGGCGGAGCTGGTGGAACTGCGGGCGGCGGGCGGCCTGGACGCGGTCGCGGCCCGCCTGGCGGAGCCGCTGCCGTGTGCGGGGGCGCCGTCGGCGGACGCCGCCGGCTCCGGGCGCCGCATCCACCTGCCCACCGGGTACGAGATGAACCCGTGGGCCGACCTCCAGCCGGCCGGCGACCGCGCCGCGACCGGCCGCAAGCTGTGGCACTCCAGCCCGGGGAGCGCGGGATGACCCCGGCGAACGGCGTCCTGCACGTACGGTGCGCTCCGGCGGTGTCCGAGGAGGGGTACCGCGAAGTCCTCGAACTCCTGCGGGAGTTCTCCCCGACGGTCCAGGCCCTGCCGCCCCGGGCGGCGCTGGTGCACGTACGCGGCGCCCGGCGGTACTTCGGCGCGGACGCCCGCCGGATCGCCGAGCTGGTGCGGCTGCGCGCGGTCGCCCGGCTCGGCACGGACGTACGGATCGGGGTCGCCGGGACCTGGGCGGTGGCGGCGACGGCCTCCGCCCGGGTGCCCGGGCCCGGCGGCGTCCTGGTCGTGCCCGAGGGCGCGGCGGACGCCTTCCTGGGACCGCTTCCGGTGGAGGCCCTCCACGGCATCGGCCCCAAGCAGGCGGAGGCGCTGCGCGGGTACGGCCTGCACACGGTGGGCGCGGTCGCGGCCGTCTCCCCGGGCACCGTCGAACGGATCCTGGGGCAGCGGGCGGGCCGGCTGGCCGCGGAGCGCGCCCGCGGGATCGACCCGCGCCCCGTCACCCCGAAGGACCTGCCCGCATCGGCCGCCGTCCGCAGCGGCTTCACCCGGCACGAGCTCGACGGCCCGCACGCCCGGGCCGTGCTCCTCGGCCTGGTGGTCCGGCTGGGCACGGTGCTGCGCGGCCGCCGCCAGGCCGCCCGGGCCCTGTCGCTGACCCTGCAGTTCGCCGGCGGCACCCGCTGGGAGCGGACCCGGCGGCTCACGGAGGCGTCCGCGCACGACGAGGACCTGCGGGCGGCGGCGTACCGCCTGCTGGACGCGGCCGGACTGCAACGGGCCCGGCTGACCGGCATGGTGCTGCGCGCCGAGGACCTCACGGGCGCCGAGCGGGTGTCCCGGCAGATCTCGCTGGACCCGGTCCGCGAAGCCCGCCTGACGGTGGAGGCGGCGATCGACCGCGCGAACGCCCGCTTCGGCCCGGGCACGGTCCGCCCTGCCGCCACCTTCCACAGAGCGGCCTGAGGGGGTGTCCGGCCCCGATCCGCCGGACGCCCCCTACGGGGTGTTCCGCTCCTGCGGCCCGCCCAGCAGGAGCCGGGCCATTTCGGTGCGGAGCTGTGAGGTCTGGGCCTGGATCAGGTGGAACTGGGCCTCGCGGGCGAGGCGGCCGGCGGTGTTCCCGTACGACATCGCCCGGCCGCCCGTCGCGGCGACGCAGGCGGTGGCCGCCCGCACGCCCAGCTCCAGGGCGGCCGCCCGGAGCGCCAGCCGGTCCTCGACCCGTTCCTCCGGCGGGAGTTCGTCGCGCAGGGCGTAGGCCTCCGTGCGCAGCCGGGCCGCCTCCTGCGCCACCCGGTGGCCGAGCTCCTCGTACGCGGAGCCGGCGGCGGGGGCAGACCGTACGAGGAGATCGGCTGCGGCGCGCACATGGCCGAAGACGGCGGGGTGGGCGTTCGCGTTCTCGAGATCGTATGCACGGGCCCACTCCGCCCGGGGCCGTACGGAGATCACCGCGCTCCGCGGGACGAGGACATCGCGTACCTCCACCGCCACCGTGCGGGTGCCGTTCATCGCCCACAGCGGCGCCGGTCCGGCCGCGACCAGCCCCGGGTCGCCGTCCGGCCCGCAGGCCACCGCGGCGAACAGCACCCGGTCGTCCGGGGCGAGGGCGCCGAGGTACACCACGTCGGAGAGGCCCCAGCCGGTCATCCACGGCACCCGGCCGCGCAGCCGCCACCCGTCGGCGACCGGTTCGGCGGTGACGGGCGGCCGGGCGTGCCGCAGGAAGGCGAAACCGGCCGTGCCGCGCCGCTCTCCCGAGGCGAGGGCGGACGACCACTGTTCGCGCAGCGCGGCCGCTTCCGTCCCGGTGGCCGCGTGGAGCGCCTTCACCAGGGCGAAGTGCTGGGTGTGGACGAACCAGGTGGACGGATCCGCCGCCGACAGCAACTCATTGACCTCGCGGACCACTTGACGTGTGGTCAGCCCGCTCTCGGGGCGGGGCGTGTGGCCGAGGGCTCCGTACGCGCCGCAGCGGGCGAGGGCGTTGAGGTGCGAACGCGGCACGCCCTCCTGGGCGGTCTCCTCCACGACGGGCCCCAGCGTGCCCACGGCGACCTCGGTGACCGCGCGAACGAGCGGGTCGGCGGCCAGATCGGGTGGGGTGGCCAAGGCCGTTCCTGCACCGGGAGCCCACTGCATCTGAGCACTCACCTCACGCGGAGTAGGGGGCTCCATTGTCCCGGGGGCGTGCGGGGGCGGGGGGCGACACGCATTTTTTACTGACGCGTAACTTCCAAGTTTTGCTACTCGCCCGTAATTTGGCCGAAGCAGCACCCCCTTGTGATCCGGATCACGGGACGAACCCCCACGTCTTTCCCTGACCCAGCAAGGAGATCACTCGATGCTGCCCTGGCGACGCCTGCTCCGCCCGCTGGCCGTCCTCACCCTCGCCGCTGCCGCCCTCGTCGCCCCCACCGGCGCCGCGCAGGCCGCGTCCGCACCCAGCAGCGGCTGGAACGACTGGTCCTGCAAGCCCTCGGCCGCCCATCCCCGCCCCGTCGTTCTCGTACACGGCACGTTCGGGAACTCCGTGGACAACTGGCTCGGATTCGCTCCGTACCTCGTCCACCGCGGCTACTGCGTCTACTCGCTCGACTACGGGCAACTGCCCGGCGTGCCCTTCTTCAACGGGCTCGGCCCCATCGACAAGTCGGCCGGCCAGCTCGACGTCTTCGTGGACAGGGTGCTGGCCTCCACCGGAGCCGCGAAGACCGACATCGTCGGCCACTCGCAGGGCGGCATGATGCCGAACTACTACCTCAAGTTCCTCGGCGGAGGCCCCAAGGTCAACGCCCTGATCGGGCTCGCGCCCGACAACCACGGAACCACCCTGGACGGGCTCACCCAGCTGCTCCCGTACTTCCCCGGCGCCCAGGACCTGATCAGCTCCGCGACCCCGGGGCTGGCCGACCAGATCGCCGGATCCGCCTTCGTCACCAAGCTGAACGCGGGCGGGGACACCGTCCCCGGGGTCCAGTACACGGTCATCGCGACCAAGTACGACGAGGTCGTCACGCCGTACCGGACCGGGTTCCTCCAGGGGACGGGCTCCAACGTACGGAACGTCGTGCTCCAGGACCTGTGCCCCCTGGACCTCTCCGAGCACGTCGCCATCGGGCTCACCGACCGGATCGCCTGGCACGAGGCGCTCAACGCCCTCGACCCGGCGCACGCCAACCGGACCACCTGCGCATCGGTCTTCGAGTGACGGCGACGCACGGGCGGTCCGGACGGTGAACCGGTCGGACCGGCGGCCGGACTAGCGGCCGCGGCGGCCCGGCGCCGTCGCACGGCGTCGGGCCACAGCGAACAGCACGGCCGCACCGAGGGCCAGCACGCCCGCCCCGGCGATCGCGATCGCCGGGGTGGCGCCGCTGCCACCCGTCTCGGCCAGGTTGGTGGTGCCCACCGGGGACTCCGACGGGACCGGCGCGAGGGCGGTGCTGCCGTTCGTCCTCGGGTCGTTGTCGCCGTGGCCGTTGTGCTCCACCGTGGACTTGCTCTCGCCGTCGGCGATCTGCTGGTCCGTCGGGGCCTTGGGCACGTCCGAGGGGTGGCCGGCGGAAGGCTTGGCGCTCGGCTTCGCGCTCGGCTTCGTGCCCGGGGTGGTTCCGGTGCCGCCGCCGGTGCCTCCGCTCCCGCCGCCGTCCTTGCCGAACACCACATCCGAGCAGGTGTAGAAGGCCTCCGGGCTGTCCGAGCGCTGCCAGATGCTGTAGATCAGATGCCGCCCGGACTTGTTCGGCACGCTGCCGGAGAAGACGTAGTCCCCGTTCTGCATGCCCGGGTCGGTGGCCTTCGCGAACGGCGCCGGCTCCAGGTCGGACCACTTCAGCGGCTTCGTCGGGTCGTAGCCGTCCTTCGTGATGTACAGCTCGAAGGAGCCCTTGTGCGGGGCGGTCCCCTTGTACCGGAAGGTGTGCTCGCCCGCGGACATCGGGCCGGCCGGCCAGTCGGCGCGGGCCAGGTCCAGGCCCCGGTACTTGTCGTTGCCGGCGGAGCAGAGCTGGCCGTTCGGGATCAACGAGCGGTGGTTGCCGGCCGCGTTGGCGATGTTGACCGCGTTCCAGTCGTAGAACGGCTGCGTGCCACCGGCCGCCACCGCAGCCTTGCAGGCCGCCGACTTCGGAGACTCCGGCCCCTCCGCGTAGCAGGCCGCCACCCGGCTGACCGGGTCCGTCATCGAGCCGTGGGCGGCCGCCGGCGCGGCGGCGTACGCGGCCACCGCGAGCGGGGCGAGACCGACTGCGGCGATACGGGTCACGGTGCGGCGGCGTACGGGCATGGGTGGATCTCCTTCGGAGCGGCGATGCGGGCACCACGGTCGTGGGTGCGCCGGGAACCGGGCTGCGCGGCGCCGCCCCCCGTGGGATCCGACGCCGCCTCAGGCCTCCCTGGCCCCGCCAAGCTAGCCCCCCGCACCAGCGGTTCCACCCGTTTCGGAGCCCTCCCGAAGATCCTTAGGCTCCCCTTAAGGCAGCGGTAAGCGGCCCCTCAGGAACCGGGCGTGCTCAGGTGAGGAGGGCGGTCAGTCCGGCCGGCGCGTGGGCCTGGGCGGCCAGGGCGTCGAGGGCGCGGACGGCCTCGGCCGCCGCCTCCGGGTCGGTCTCCGCGAGGCCGCTCGCCGCGAACTCGTCCTCGTCCAGGCGCAGGACCGCGGTCCCGTCCGCCGAGACCCACAGGTCCAGGTCCAGGTCCTCGACGAGGATCTCGCCGCCCTGCACCACCGCCGGGCGCGTGACGTCGCAGTACCAGCCCTTGAGGACGCCCTCGCCCGTGCGCACCTCCTTGACCGCGTACCAGCGCGTCCGCCAGAAGTGCTCGGTGAACAGGTCGCCCGGTTCGAAGCGCACGAAGCCGAAGTCCCGTACGCCGTCGGCCGCCCAGGGAGCGCGTACGGAGATCCGGTCGCCCGTGTCGGCGACCAGGGCGGCGGGGTAGCGGATCTTGGTGCGGCCCGCCTTGGTGAGGGCGACGGTCAACTCGGTCCTGCTCATGACTGGTCCGGTCCCTTCAGCTGTTTCGCGTAGCGCGTCTCGGTCGCGCAGACCTCGTATCCGAACGACGTGTTGATGGCGAGCATCGGCTCGTTCCCGGTGTCGTTGCCCGTGAAGGCCTCGGTGCAGCCGGCGGCGCGGGCCCGGCGTGGGGAATCCGTCTTGGCGAGCCTGGCCAGGCCGCGGCCGCGGAAGGCGCGCCGGGTGCCGGTCATCGCCGAGCGTCCGGGCTCCGGGCTGTCGTACGCGAGGCCGGCCTCGGCGGTTCCCGCGACGAGGCCGTCCGCGGTCTCGGCGACGAGGAGGCGATGGCGCTTGGCCGCAGGGGCGGAGGACAGCTCGAAGGCAACGCCGTCGGTGGTGGCGATCATGAAGGGCAGCGCGGCGCGGCGCACCCGTACGACGGACTCCGCGTCCCAGGGGTCGCCCGGGCGGAGGTCGCGGATCGAAACGGTCATGGCACCGACCGTAGGCGCAGGGAGGTGGCGGATGCCTCCGAATTTTCCCGGGAGATGGGGGAGAATCGCCGGGTGACCTCGACGAACCTGAAGATCCGGATCGACGGCTCGGCCGGCGCGGCCGCCCCGTACGAGCAACTGCGCGCGCAGATCTCGCAGGCGGCGCGGGCGGGAGACCTGCCGGTCGGGTACAAGCTGCCGACGGTGCGCGGGCTCGCGGAGGAGCTGGGGCTGGCGGCGAACACGGTCGCGAAGGCCTACCGCGCCCTCGAGGGCGACGGGGTGATCGAGACCCGCGGCCGGAACGGGACCTTCGTCGCGGCGGCCGGCGACGGGGCCGCCCGGGAGGCGGCCACGGCCGCGCAGGCGTACGCAGAGCGCGCGAAGCGGCTGGGCCTGACCTTCGACGAGGCGACGGCGGCCGCCCTGGACGCCCTGCGCGCCCGGTACGGCCACTAGGGGGTGTCCGGGCGCCCGTTCTCAAACAGCGCTAGGGGGTGTCCGGCGGATCAGGGCCGGATAGTCCGGGTCGTCTGGTGCCGTGGATTGCAAGGCGGAGGAGGGAGCCACTGCGGTGGGGGCACCTCCCAGCGGTAGCTGGGGGATATTGGCGACCGACGACAACGCGGCAAGGCGCGGTGCCTGGGGGTCCCCCCGGACGGAGTCTGGGGGAGGCCCGGGCCCGGCCATGATCCGCCGGACACCCCCTAGTCCCGGTACGGGCGCAGCTGCGCCCGGAGGTGGTGCTGCATGGGCTGTCCCATCGCCGCCATGTCCTGCTCGATCGTCAGCTCCCCGTCGCGGAGGGTGTACCGGCGCCGCATGCCGGTGACCTCCTTGGCCCGGGGCGTGCACGCCACCGTGTCGGTCGCCATCTCGATCTCCGTGCCGGACACCCGGCCGACGTACGTCTCCACGATGCCGGTGGGGTGCGCGAGGACGACCTCCAGGGAGGCGTCGGGCAGGATCCGCCACCATCCGGACTCCCGCCCCGAGGGGCGCAGGGCCGTGCCGGACTCGTCGATGAGCCATGCGCGCGACTCGTAGCGCAGGAACGGCCGGCCGTCGTGGCTGAAGGTGATCTCCTGCTCGTACCGGAAGCCCTGCTCCAGGGTCGGGTACTCGCCGCGGCCCCGGCCGTGCCAGCGCCCGAGCAGGGACAGCACCGGCCGGAGCTGCGGGTGCGGCTCGGGGCCCTCGCCGAGGACGTGGCTGTCGGGGTACGGATTCTCCTGCGCCGGCTCGGGCACGTGCACGCTCCTGTTCGGTGTGTCCCCCGGGGGGCTTCGCCCGGGGGACACACGACATTGTCGTCGGCGCGCGGGTCCGGCCCGCGCACGCCCCGCCTACAGGTAAAGGCCCGCTTCCGCACCGTGCTGGCCCTGCGGCGGCAGCAGCGACGCGGGGCCCGTGCCCCGCCGCAGCGCGAACAGTTCGGCCAGCGTGGCGCCCTCGCGCGGAACGCCCTCGTCCGTGCCCAGCCAGTCCACCGCCTCGCCGTGCGTCAGACGGCCGACCTCGATCCGGGCCAGGCAGCGGCCCGGCCGGACCACCGCCGGATGGAGCCGTTCCAGGTCCTCGTTCGTGGTCACGCCGACCAGTACGTTGCGGCCCTGCCCCAGCAGCCCGTCCGTCAGGTTCAGCAGCCGCGACAGCGCCTGGCCCGCCGTGTGCCGGGCCTCGCCGCGGATCAGCTCGTCGCAGTCCTCCAGCAGCAGCAGCCGCCACCGGCCCTTCGCCGTGCCCTCGTCCTCGCCGATCGCGATGTCCATCAGGTAGCCCACGTCGTTGAACAACCGCTCAGGGTCCAGGACGCAGTCCACCTGGCACCAGTCCCGCCACGACCGGGCCAGCGTCCGCAGCGCCGAGGTCTTGCCGGTGCCGGGCGGGCCGTGCAGCAGGAGCAGCCGCCCCGCGATGTCGTCCGGGGTCACCTTCATCAGCCGGTCCATCGCCCCGGCCACCGGCGCCGTGTAGTTGGGCCGCACCTCCGGCCAGGTCCCGGCCGCGATCTGGCGGGTCGTCCGGTACGGGCCGCGCCGCGGGGAGACGTACCAGAACCCCATCGTGACGTTCTCCGGCTGCGGTTCGGGCTCGTCCTGCACCCCCTCCGTGGCCTCGCTGAGCACGCTGGAGGCGAGTTCGTCGCTGACCGCCGTCACCGTCACGTCCGCGCCCCGGCTCCAGCGCGAGACGAGCATCGTCCAGCCCTCGCCCTCCGCGAGGGTGGCGCTTCGGTCGGAGTCGCGCGCCGAACGCAGCACGGTGGCCTCGGGCGGCAGCAGGGTCGCCTCCGCCTTCACCCGCTCGATCGTCACGCTGTGCGAGTACGGCTGCTCGCCGGACGCGAACCGGCCGAGGAACAGCGCGTCCACGACATCCGACGGTGAATCGCTGTCGTCGACGTTGAGCCGGATCGGCAGCGCGTCATGCGGGTTGGCTGGCATGGCGCCCATGATCCGGCACGAAGTGGCCTCGTGCACCCGTGTTTCGCTGGATCGGGTGCCCAAGCTCCCTCCTCAAACGCGCCGGTGGTGAAGATTCGGGTCGCAACTCTGCCCCGAAAATTCTTGGCATGAACACTTCCAACCAACCCCGGCTCCTTGTACCACGGACTCAGGAGTAACCCCCACAAGGAGCCGCACACATGAGCATGAAGATGTCGCGCTTCGCTGCCCTGACCTCCTCCCTGTTACTCGCCGCGGGCGCCGCCCTGTTCGGCGCGGGACAGGCGGCCGCCGCCACGGCCGACTTCGGCTACGTCGCCCTCGGCGACTCGTACTCCTCCGGCGTCGGCGCCGGCAACTACGACAGCGGGAGCGGCGACTGCAAGCGCACCTCCCGCGCCTATCCGGCCCTGTGGGCCGCCGCCCATTCCCCGCAGACCTTCTCCTTCACCGCCTGCTCGGGCGCTCGTACGGGTGACGTCCTCTCCGGCCAGCTCGGCCCGCTGAACTCCGGCACCGACCTGGTCAGCATCACCATCGGCGGCAACGACGCCGGATTCTCCGACGTCATGACGACCTGTGTGCTCCAGTCCGAGTCCACCTGCATCAGCCGCGTCAACCAGGCCAAGGCGTACGTCGACTCCACCCTCCCCGGCCGGCTCGACCAGGTCTACGACGCGATCCACGGCCGGGCGCCCGGCGCCCACGTCGTCGTCCTCGGCTATCCCCGCTTCTACCAGCTGAACGGCACCTGCGCCACCGGGCTCACGGAGGGCGAGCGCTCCGCCATCGACGGCGCGGCCGACTACCTGAACGCCGCGATCGCCAAACGCGCCGCCGACCACGGGTTCACCTTCGCCTCGGTCGCAGGCGCCTTCACCGGCCACGAGATCTGCTCCGGCGACACCTGGCTGCACAGCGTCAACTGGCTCAACATCGGCGAGTCCTACCACCCCACCGCCGCCGGACAGTCCGGCGGCTACCTGCCCGTCCTCACCAACGCCGCCTGACCGCGGCGGCTACGGAGCGGCGGCCTTTCGGCCCCGCTGACACCGGCTCCGCGGCCTCCGGCCCCGCAGACGCCGGCTCCGCAGTCTCCGGCCCCGCCGCCACAGGGGCCGGGGACACCGGGGCCGGCGAACCGCTCGCGCCGGGGGAGGGGGAGGTGGTCCCGCCCGTCGGGGTCTCCCCCTCCTCGCACGTCACGGAGAACTCCACCCACTCCGAGGCCCCCGGGGCGGGCCCCCGCACCTCCAGCCGGATCGCGTCGTCGAAGGTCGCGTTCGGGTAGTACGTGAGCTCGGTGTGGTCCAGCTGCCGGCTCCGGGGGCCGTCCGCCGCGTACGTGACGGACTGCCAGCGGGGATCGGAGGTGACCCCGCTGCGCGTCGCCCAGCGGTACTCCAGCACGGCGGGCGTACGGTCCGCCTCGACGGTCGCCGTGAAGGCGGGCGCCTGCGCGGCGGGCGGCGGGCAGGACCCGCGGTAGCCCGCCCGTACGGCGCGTACCGACACGGCGAACTGGGGCCCGGGCGTGGCCGGCGGCGAAGCGGACGGCGACGGGGAGGAGGACGCGGACGGCGACCCCGATCCGGACGGGCTCGCGGACGCCGCGGCCGAGGTGGCGGCCGGGCCCGTCGGGCCGGTACCCCCGCTCCCGCCCGGCTCCTTGCGGTCCTTGAGCAGCAGCCACCCCAGGGCGACCACCGCCAGCAGCAGCACCACGATCCCGGCGATCAGCACCAGCCCGGCCCGCCCCTCGCGCGGCGGCGCCCCGCCGCCCGCAGCCCCCACCGGGGCGGGACCCGGCACCGGCACCGGCGCGGGCATCGGCATCGGCATCGGCGGGGTGGGCCCGTCGTGGCGGCCCGGCCCCTCCTGGCGGCCCTGTCCGTGGTGCGCCGTGGCCGTCGGCGAGTCCGGACCCGACACCGCCCCGCCCGAGCCCCGTACGATCCCGCCCGCCCCGATGATCCGCAGCATCCGGGCCGCCTCCGCCGCGGGCAGCCGCTCCGCCGGGTCCTTGCGCAGCAGCCCCTCCAGTACGGGCGTCAGGGGCCCGGCCCGGCGCGGCGGCGGCAACTCCTCGTCCACCACCGCCCGCAGCGTGGACAGCGGGGTGTCCTGCCGGAAGGGCGAGACCCCCTCGACGGCGACGTACAGCATCACCCCGAGCGACCACAGGTCCGATTCGGGCCCCGGATCGCGCCCCAGCGCCCGCTCCGGCGCCAGGAACTCGGGGGAGCCCACCACCTCGCCCGTCATCGTGATCGCCGACGAGCCCTCCAGGCTGGCGATCCCGAAGTCGCTCAGCACCATCCGGCCGTCGTTGGCGATCAGCACGTTGGAGGGCTTGACGTCCCGGTGCAGCACCCCGGCCTCGTGCGCGGAGCGCAGCGCGGCCAGCACCTGCTCCCCGAGGTGCGCGGCCCGCTGCGGGGTGAGCGGCCCCTCGGCCTCCAGTACGTCGGCCAGGGAGAGCCCGCGGACCAGCTCCATCACGATCCAGGGCCGGCCGTCCTCGGAGGCCACGTCATAGACCGTGACGACCCCGCGGTGCGAGACCCGGGCCGCCGCCCAGGCCTCCCGCTCGAGCCGCCGGTACATCCGCCCGATCTCGGCGCCGTCCAGCCCGGTCGGCGGCCGTACCTCCTTGACGGCCACCTCGCGGCCCAGGACCTCGTCGCGGGCCCGCCACACGATGCCCATGCCGCCCCGGCCCAGCAGGTCGAGCAGCCGGTACCGGCCCGAGATGACACGGCCGGCGGCGGATTCCCCGCCCGCCTCACCGATGTTGTCACTCACGCGAGCCCCCAGGTGTGTCCGTGTGTCGGCGGGCGATCACTCCAAGTTAGCGCAGTGTGCGCGATGTGGCCCCGGTCCGGGCGGGACTCGCCCGGGGACCCGCCGAACGGCCACCTCCCCTGCGGAGAGTGACGGTCGACTCCATTGAGTGACCGTCAACTCCCCGTCGCTATAGGGGTAATTCACACCACCGGGATACCCGAGCACGACGCGGGGGCGATAGGGTTACCCTGCCCGGGCCGGGTGCCCTCGTACGGGTGGGGAGAGAACATGGAACAGATAGCAATGCGCAGCAGGCCGCCTCGCGTGCCTGCCATCACCTGCGGCAGCAGTGCGACCAGCTCGCGCCTCGACCGCCACCTCGCCGTGCTGGGCGGACCCGCCGTCCCGCACCGCGAGGCAGCCGAGGCGACGCTGCTGATGCGCGAACTCACTTCTCGCGACCACACGCACCGACTGCGGAGCCGGAGCGCGCGCGTCTCGCTCTTCGCGCCGCTGCGCCGTCTGCGTCGCACGCTCTTCGGCAGCCGCCGCTCGTAACAACCGTCCCCGACTCCTTCTGGTTTCGCCCCCGGCCCTACGCAACCACACCATCCCGGCGCAGTGTCGTGATCTGTGCGCCCGTCATCCCCAGGGCGCGCAGCAGGGCCCCGGTGTGTTCGCCGAGCGCGGGCACCGCACCCATGTGCGGTGCCGCGCCTCCCGGCAGTCCGATCGGCGGCAGCAAGGCCCGCAGCGGACCGGCCGGTGATCCCACTTCCCGCCAGCGGTCCCGTGCCGCCAGCTGCGGGTGCTGCGCGAGCCGGGCCACCGAGTTCAGCCGCGCACACGCGATGCCCGCCGCCTCCAGCCGCCCGATCGCCTCGTCCGCGCCCAGCCGGGCCAGCGCCTCGGCGACCACGGCGTCGGTCTTCTCCCGGCCCCGGGTGCGCGCCGTGTTCGTCGCGTACGCCGGATCCTCGGCCAACTCGGGCCGCTCCAGCACCTGTTCGGCGAGCCGCCGCCACTCGCGGTCGTTCTGCACCGACAGCAGCACCCGGTCCCCGTCGGCCGTCGGGTAGGCGTCGTACGGGGCGATGACGGCGTGCGCGAGGCCTGTGCGCACGGGCTGCTCCCCGCCGTGCATCGTGTGGTGCAGCGGATGCCCCATCCACTCGGCCAGCGCGTCGAGCATCGAAACCTCCACCCGGCCGCCGCGCCCGGTGGTCCCGCGGCGCAGCAGGGCCGCGAGAACCCCGGAGAAGGCGTACATGGCCGCCGCGATGTCAGCGGCCGGGATGCCCGCCTTGACGGGCTGCTCCGGGGTGCCGGTCACCGAGACCAGCCCCGCCTCGCACTGCACGAGCATGTCGTAGGCGCGCTTGTGGGCGTACGGGCCCTCGGCCCCGTACCCGGAGATGTCGACGGCGACCAGCCGCGGGTACCGCTCGCACAGCGAGGCCGAGTCGAGCCCGAGCCGGGCGGCGGCCCCCTGCGCGAGGTTCTGGACGAAGACGTCGGCCCCGTCGAGCAGCCCGTGCAGGACCTCCCGGCCGCGCGGGTCCTTCAGGTCGAGCGCGATGGACTCCTTGCCGCGGTTGGCCCAGACGAAATGCGAGGCCAGTCCGTGTGCCGCCGTGTCGTAGGCGCGCGCGAAGTCGCCGCCGTCGGGCCGTTCGACCTTGATCACCCGGGCTCCGAGGTCGGCGAGCTGGCGGGTGGCGAAGGGGGCCGAGACGGCCTGTTCGACGGCGACGACGGTGACGCCTTCGAGGGGCAGGGGTTCCACGGGGCGCGCGGGCGCGGGCGAGTCGGGTGTCATGACAGCCTGCCTACCGGCTGGGACCCCGGCCTGTCACCACACAGGGCGTCGACATCCTGTGCTTTGCGCGGTTCGTCTGTGTATGACGCCGGTCTCAGTCCCGGCCGCGCGCGAACCTGCGGGTGGCCGGCGGTGCGAAGACGGCCAGGAGGAGCAGCGACCAGGCGACGGCCCCCGCGACCGGGTGCGCCGCCGGCCAGGCGGCGCCCGCCGCGGCCTCGCCGCCCGCGTTTCCGCACAGCGCGCGCACCGCCGTGGCGACGGCGCTGATCGGGTTCCACTCGGCGGCCGTGCGCAGCCACCCGGGCAGTGGGGCGGTCGGCAGGTAGGCGCTGGACAGCATCGGCAGCACGAAGGTGGCGCTGCCGAGCTGGCCCGCCGCCTCCTCGCTCCGGCTCAGCAGGCCGAGGTACGTCCCCACCCACGCCGTGGCGAAGCGGAACAGCAGCAGCACGCCGAGCGCCCCCAGCGCGCCCGGGAGGCCGTTCTCGATCCGCCAGCCCATCGCGAGCCCCACCAGCATCACCGGCACCATGGAGGCCGCCGTGGTCAGCAGGTCGGCGGCGGTCTGCCCGAGCGGTACGGCCGCGCGGCTCATCGGCAGGGTGCGGAAGCGGTCCGTCACCCCGCGGTGGGCGTCCTGCGCGGCCGTGAACATGCCGGTCATCAGGCCGTTCGCGGCGGTGGCGGCGAGCAGCCCGGGTACCAGGAACTCGCGGTACTCGGAGCCCGGCATGGCGAGCGCGCTGCCGAAGACGTAGCCGAAGAAGAGCAGCAGCGCGATCGGCATGGTCTGGGTGAGGACCAGCAGCGCGGGCGCGTGCCGGGCCTTCTGCAGCTGGCGGGTGAGGACGGCGCCGCCGTCCGACAGCAGGGTGCTCATGCCGCGTGCTCCTTCGGGGTGGCGGTGCGGACCCGGGTGAGGCGCAGGAACACCTCGTCGAGGGTGGGCGGGCGCAGGCTCGCGTCGGTGACCGGAACCCCGGCGTGGTCGAGCGCGCGGATGATCCGGGGCAGGGTGAGCCCCTGGTCCAGGACCGTCGCCCCGGCGGTGAGGCGCTGCCGGTCGAGTACGGGCCGGCCGCCGGTCAGCTGGTCGAGTACGACGGCCGCGCCGGCGAGCGCCTCGGCCTCGGAGACGGTCACCTCCGCGTACGCGCCGATCCGGGACTTGAGCTCGGCCGGGGTGCCCGTGGCGGCGGCCCGGCCGCGGTCGACGACCACGATGTCGTCGGCGAGGCGGTCGGCCTCCTCGAGGTACTGGGTGGTGAGCAGGACCGTCGTGCCCTCCTCGGCGAGCGCCCGCACCGCCGTCCAGATCTGCTCGCGGGCCGCCGGATCGAGGCCCGTGGTGGGCTCGTCGAGGAAGAGCACCCGGGGCCGGGTGACCAGCCCGGCGGCCAGGTCGAGGCGCCTGCGCATCCCGCCGGACCAGGTGGCGGCCACCCGGTCGGCGGCCTCGCCCAGACCGAAGCGCTCCAGCAGCTCATCGGCGCGGGCCCGCCCGGCCGGCCCGCGCAGTCCGGCGAGGCGGGCGAACAGCCGCAGGTTCTCGCGGCCCGTCAGATCCCCGTCGACCGAGGCGTACTGGCCGGTGACCCCGATGGCGCGGCGGACGACGGCCGGATCGCGCGTGACGTCGTGGCCGGCGACGAGGGCACGGCCGCCGGTGGGCCGGGTGAGCGTGGTGAGGATCCGAACGGCCGTGGTCTTGCCCGCGCCGTTGGGGCCGAGGAGCCCGCAGACCGAGCCCTCCGGCACCGCCAGATCGAGGCCGCGCAGCGCATGCACCTCGCCGAAACGCTTCTCCAGGCCTTCACTAAGTACAGCGTACGTAGTTGTCATGCGGGGGACCCTACCTCACTGCGTACGCTGTACGTAACTAGGATGGCGGCGAGGTGATGAGTGATGGCAGCCAGCGGGCGACCTGCCCAACCCGAAGTGATCTGGGCCCGCCCGGGGCGCGCAGGCCGCGGTCCCCGGCCCGCGCACACCCGCGAGTCGATCGCGGCCGAGGCCGTGCGGATCGCGGACGCGGAGGGGATCGAGGCCGTCTCCATGCGGCGCGTGGCCGCCGGGATCGGCGCCGGGACGATGTCCCTGTACAACTACGTGCCGCGCAAGGAGGACCTGTACGAGCTGATGGTCGACGTGGTCAGCGGGGAGTACGAGCTGACCCCGCCGACCCGCGACTGGCGGGCCGACCTGCTCGCGCTCGCCCGCCAGACGCGGGAGCTGATGCACCGGCACCCGTGGCTGCCCCGGCTGCTGTCCCCGGTCCACGGCTTCAGCCCGAACGCCCTGCGCTACCTCGAGCACAGCCTGGACTGCCTGCTTCCGCTGGAGGTCTCCGGTCCGGAGAAGCTGGAGCTCGTCGCCGCGGTCAACGGCACGGTGGCCGCGTTCGTGGCGAGCGAGCTGGCCCTGGCCGAACGGGCCCGGTCGCTGCCGTGGAGCGAGGAGGCCGAGGAGGGCGTGCGGATGGCCTGGCTGGGCTCACGGCTGGCGACCGGGCAGTACCCGCTGCTGACGGCGGCGCTGGCCGGCGGGCATCCGGTGGCGGAGGCGGCGTCCGACCTGGGCGCGGTGTTCGACCGCTCGGTGTCCCGGCTGCTCGGGGCCTGGGAGCCCGCGGAGGGCTGACCCGGGGGCGGATTCGGGGCGGCCCTGGGTTGAGGTGTGGCTGACCCGGGGGTGGGGTGCGGCTGACCCCCGGGCTGACGCGGGGTTGCCCCTGGGGTGACGCGGTGGAGGCGGGGCCGAAGTGGTCCGACGCGGTCCGACGTGGGGCCGGCCGGGGCTGAGGCGGTCCGAGGCCCTGTCGGCCCGGGGGCAACCTGGGTCCGGGGCAGGGCGGATGCGGAGCCGGCCCGCGGTCTGCCGGGGCGGCCGGGGCTGCGGCGGTCCGAGGGCCTGCCGGTCCGGGGGCGAGGCGGGGCGGACGCGGGGCCGGCGCGGGGCTGAGTCGGATCGGCCGGGTCGGCCGGGTTGGTCAGAGCAGTGCGAACTGTCCGTCCGGGCCCTCCTCGTGGTGGTCCAGTACGGAGGCCGGGCGCCGGGCCCAGCGCGGCGGCGGCAGCACTCCTGCGGCCGTCAGCTCGGCGGCCGGCAGCAGCGGTCCGGGGGTGAACGCCGCCCGCTCCGGGGCCAGATCGGCCAGCAGCGCCAGGGTGGTCACCAGCGCCAGCAGCTCCGAGGTCCAGGCCTGCGGCCACTCGGCCGGCCCGAGCGACTCCAGCCCGTCGGCCTGCGGATCCCGGTGGGCGGTGCGGGCGGCGAACCAGGCCTCGAGCACCCGCGTACCGCCCTGCACCGCGTACTCCCAGGCGCCCGGCGGCACGGGGGAGACCGTCCCGGAGCCGAGGCTCAGGGTCTCGGTCTCCGGGTCGTACGCCAGCCCGTCCGGCCAGGCCGGGACCGCCGAGCGGACGTACGGGCGCCGCCCGCCCGGCAGCCGGGGCGGCTCGGCCCCGGGCCCGCCGCGCAGCTGGACGGTGAGCAGGCGGTGCCCCAGCTCCAGCCCGGCCCGCCAGCGCCCGGGGTCGCCGGGGAGCGGGACCTCGTACCCCCGGGGCCCGGGGCGGCCCGCCGCGAGGATCCAGCACAGCACGTCCTGCGGGGTGACCCGGCCGCCGTAGCGCTCGCCCAGCAGCGGCAGCAGGCCCGGCGCGAGATTGGGCTCGGCGCCGCCGGGGCGCCGGTGCAGCGGGCGGATCCGGCCCAGGCGGCCGGCCGGCAGGTGCGCGGTGACCAGCAGCTCGGGGGTCTCGACGGCGAAGAGCTGGTGCTCGTCGAGGACCCGCCACAGCTCCGGGCGGGCCATGTCGATGAGCCGTTGGTCGGGCAGCAGCCACTGCTCGTCGAAGGGATCGCGCAGCACCCGTACGGGGTCGGGGCAGGCGCCCGGCGCATCGGCGAAGCGGGCGGTCGACGGCGAGCGCCGGCCGGGCAGCGCGGCCGCCCCGGTGGTGGGCGTACGGGACCGGGTCGGGCGGAACAGCCGGTCCCGCTCGGCCCCTTCGGCGCCGGTCAGGGCCGCCCAGCGGGCGCGCAGGGCCGCGGGGTCGGGGGCCGCCACCCAGGCCCGGCCCAGGCGCAGGCCGCCCACGGCCCAGGGCATCAGATCGTCCAGCAGCGGTACGTCTTCGCTCACCCGGCAGATGGTAGCGACGGGAAGCGGGGGCCGGGGGTGCGGCCAGGCTGGGTACGGGCCGAAGAGATACGCTCCCTATGTATGGATATGTTCCGATGTCGAGGAGGCGGTCATGAGTCAGTACGACGAATACTCGACTCCGTCGCAGGCCGAGGGCGAGCGGCTCGACGAGGACATGGACGAGAAGGAGAAGATGCAGCGGCACCCGCAGACGATGCGGACCACGCCGTCGCAGGCGGAGGGTGAGCGCCGGCCGGACGAGGACGAGAAGTAGCGTCCTGCGGCCACAGGCGAGGCCGGGCCGGGTCAGGCCGGGCCGGGCGGGGTCAGGCCGGGCGGGGCCGGTCGGGCCGGGTCAGGTCAGGCCGGGCCGGGTCAGGCCGGGTCAGGTGGCGTCGACGGTCACCGTGAACGAGAACCTGTCACCCCGGTACCGGATCCGCGCCACGTCCACGACCCGGCCGTCCTCGTCGTACGTCACGCCCGTGTAGTGCAGGATCGGGCTGAGCAGCGGCACCTGGAGCAGCTCGGCCGTCTCCGGGTCGGCGAGGCGCGCCTCGACCGTGTCCGTGATCCGGCTGATCTTCACGCCCACCACGTCCCGCAGCACCTTGGTCATCGGCCAGCGCGCCAGATCGGCCAGGTCCACCGCCTCGGCGACCTCCGGGCGGACCGCGTTCTCCGCCCAGTTGGTCGGCTCGCCGCTCTCGCCGTCGTGGCGCAGCCGGCGGTACGTGACCACCTCGGCCGTGTCCGGGAAGTGCTCCAGCAGCTCCCCGGACACGGCCGTCCGCTCATGGCCGAGAATCGTCGTGCGGTCGCCCGACTGCTGCGCAACGATCGCGTCGACCGAACCCAGCAGCCGCACCGGGGCCCCGCGCCGCGCACCCGGCTCGATGAACGTGCCGCGCCGCCGGTGCCGGCTGATCAGCCCCTCGCCCTCCAGCTCCTTGAGCGCCTGGCGCATGGTCAGCACACTCACCCCGTAATGCTCGGCGAGCTGCTCCTCGGTGGGCAGGCGCAGCGAGGCGTCCGGGGTGCGCCCCAGTATCGAGGCGCGCAGCGACTGTGACACCTGGTACCAGAGCGGCAGCTTCCGGTTGAGCACCAGGGAGTCGGGGGCGAAGGCGGTCACGGGTGGTTCTCCGTATGGACGGGGCGTGGGGCGCGTGGCGCTTAGTGATACTAGGCGCGGAAGTGACGCTGGAGCCCCTGCCAGACGTCGTCGTATCCGCGCTGGAGGTGATCGGCGCCGGCTGCCTGGGTGGTGGTGGTGATCGGCCAGCGGGTCTCGAACATGAAGGCCAGGCCGTCGTCGATCTTCTGCGGCTTCAGCTCGGCGGCGCTCGCCCGGTCGAAGGTCTCCCGGTCCGGGCCGTGCGCGGACATCATGTTGTGCAGCGAGCCGCCGCCGGGCACGAAGCCTTCGGCCTTGGCGTCGTAGGCGCCCTCGATCAGGCCCATGTACTCGCTCATGACGTTGCGGTGGAAGTACGGCGGGCGGAAGGTGTCCTCGCCGACCAGCCAGCGCGGGGCGAAGACCACGAAGTCGACGCCCGCCAGCCCCGGGGTGTCGGAGGGCGAGGTCAGCACGGTGAAGATCGACGGGTCGGGGTGGTCGTAGCTGATCGAGCCCAGGACGTTGAAGCGGCGCAGGTCGTACACGTACGGGGTGTGCGTGCCGTACCAGGCGACCACGTCGAGCGGGGAGTGGTCGTAGGCGGCGGACCAGAGGTTGCCGCAGAACTTGTTGACCACCTCCGTCGGGCGCTCGCTGTCCTCGTACGCGGCCACCGGGGCCCGGAAGTCGCGTGCGGCGGCGAGGCCGTTGGCGCCGATGGGGCCCAGGTCCGGCAGCTCGAAGGGGCGGCCGTAGTTCTCGCAGACGTACCCGCGGGCGTCGTCGTCCAGGAGCTCCACGCGGAAGCGCACGCCGCGGGGGATCAGGGCGACCTCGCCGGGGCCGGCGCTGAGCAGGCCGAGCTCGGTGCGCAGCAGCAGGCCGCCGCGCTCGGGGACGATCAGCAGCTCGCCGTCGGAGTCGCTGAACACGCGGTCGGTCATGGAGGCGTTGGCGGCGTAGAGGTGGATGGCCATGCCGTTGCGCTGGCCGGCATCGCCGTTGCCGCCGAGGGTCCACAGGCCCGCCAGGAAGTCGGTGCCGGGGGCCGCGTCGGGGAGCGGGTTCCAGCGGAGCCGGTTGGGGTCCGCCGCGGCCTCGGTGAAGGGGGCGGAACGCAGGGCGCCGTTGTCGATCCGGGTGAAGGGCGGGTGGGCCGCCGAGGGGCGGATCCGGTAGAGCCAGGAGCGGCGGTTGTGCCCCCGCGGCTCGGTGAAGGCGCTGCCGCTGAGCTGCTCCGCGTACAGACCGAGGGGGGCGCGCTGGGGCGAGTTGCGGCCGGGCGGCAGGGCGCCGGGCACGGCCTCCGAGCTGTGCTCGTTGCCGAAGCCGGTGAGGTACTCCAGTGCCTCCGCCGTCTTCCTGGCCTGCTCGCTCATGGGTGCTCCCGCTCTCTCGAAGGAATCCTATGGTCGACAGTAGGATTCCCTGGACCGCACGTCAATGGCCCGCACGTCAATGGCCCGCCGGCCGCCTGGCCGCCTGGCCGCCTGGCCGCCTGGCCGGATCGGGCCGATGGGGGCGGGGGCGGGGGGCGCGGCCCCGCGCGATGCCGATTCGCGGCGTCGCGGGGGATCCAAAAAGATGAACATTGCTCTACTCTCACGCGCATGTCGTGGACCCGCAGGTTCCCTGCCGTGCCGGCGGCGCTCCTCGCCGCCCTCCTCGCTCTCCTGTCCCTCTTCGCCGCCGCGCCCGCCGCCCGCGCGCACGAGGAGCGCCCCGTGACCCTCCCGGACGGCTCCGGGTCCGTGCCGCAGTACCGGAAGGCCGAGCCCGACCTGCTGGTCTGCAAGACCGACCGGCCCGCCTTCGAACGCCGGATATCCGCCTTCCCGGATGAGCTGAAGCAGCGCAACCTCGCCCTGTACGAGCGGTGCGAGAAGAGCGGCTACCGGCACCTCCAGGAAGCCGTCGACGCCGTGGACCGGCCCGGAATGAACATCGCGATCCTCCCCGGCCTGTACGAGGAGGAGCCCTCGCTGCCGAAACCCACGGGGGAGTGCGCCGCGCTGAAGGCCCCCAACTCCGCGCTCGGCTACCAGATCCTGTCGTACGAGCAGCAGGTGCAGTGCCGGCACAACCAGAACCTCGTCGCCATCCTCGGCAAGACCGACCTGCAGATCGAGGGCACCGGCGCGAACCGGCTCGACGTCGTCATCGACGCCAAGTACCAGAAGCTGAACGCCATCCGCGCCGACAAGTCGAACGGCATCTACTTCCGCAACTTCACCGCGCAGCGCACCACCTTCAACTCGCTGTACGTGCTCGCGGGCGACGGGTTCGTCATCGACGACGTGCTGACCCGGTGGAACGACGAGTACGGCTTCCTGACCTTCGCCAGCGACCACGGCCTCTACAAGAACTGCGAGTCGTACGGGAACGGCGACTCCGGGATCTACCCGGGCAGCGCCTCCGACATCAACGACGGGCGCGGCTACGACGTCCCCCGCTACTCCATCGAGATCACCGGCTGCCACAGCCATCACAACATGGTCGGCTACTCCGGCACCGCGGGCGACTCGGTGTGGGTGCACGACAACGAGTTCGACCTGAACATGGGCGGCGCCTCGATGGACAGCGCCTTCCCCGGACACCCCGGACTCCCCCAGAACCACGCCAAGTTCGAGCGGAACCTGATCCACGACAACAACGCCGACTACTACCGGTACGTCGCCGACGGCACCTGCGCCAGGCCGCCGATCGAGCGCGGCTACGAGCAGGGGGTGGTCTGCCCGCAGATCTCCATGCCGCCGGGCACCGGCATCATCACCGCGGGCGGCAACTGGAACGTGTACGAGAACAACTGGGTGTACGGACACCGGCGCGCGGGCTTCTTCCTCTCGGCCGTGCCTGCCTACATCCGCGGCGAGGAGCAGTGGTCGAAGCAGGCGGACACCTCCCACCACAACCGCTACGCCGGGAACGTGCTCGGCAGGGACAAGTCCGGCGCCGCCCGCCCCAACGGCATGGACGTGTGGTGGGACGGCCAGGGCCGCGGGAACTGCTGGCAGTCCGGACCCGACGGCTCCACCCCGGGCACGCTCCCGGAGTGCGGCGAGCGCCGGGGCGCGGTGTCGGGCGGCTCGGCCCGCCTGGTGGGCGAACCGGTGAAACTCGCCCAGCTCCTGGTCTGCGCCGACTACAGCGTGCAGGCGCGCAAGCTCCCGGCCGGCTGCGACTGGTACGGCGCGCGCGGCCTGGAGCGGGTGGAGACCCAGATCGCACTGGCGGTGGCGGCGGTCCTGCTGCTCGTGGGCGGCGTGCTGTGGTGGCGCCGCCTGCGCGGCTCCCGCCTGGGCACGGCGGCCTCGCTGCTCGGCCTGGCCGGGCTGGCCCTGGACGTGGCCGGCTCCACGATGCCGCTCGCGGGCACCATGGTGCCGGCCCTGGCCCTGCTCCTGCTGGGCCTGTGGTGGACGGGCGCGGGCATCGCGCTGCGCCCCGGCCGCCCCTGGCTGGCGCGGCTGACCCTGCTGGTGGCGGCCCTCACCCTGCTGGACGCCTTCGACAAAGCCGTCCTGCTGATCCCCTGGATCCCCCTCGGCCCCTCCTGGCTCCGCGCCCTGCTGACCGTGCCCTGGGTCCTCTGGGCCACCATCGCCGCATCCCGCCCGGGCCCCGCCCCGGCCCGCCCCGCCGGCCCGGGCGGCGACCCCGCGCGCGACCGCGCCCCGGTCCCGGCGGGCCCGGCCCCGGCCCTGCACACCGAGGCCACCCCGGACCCGGCATGACCCCCCACCCCACCGGCCCCACCCGCCCCACGAACAAGCCCCTCGCGGCTGTGATGACCGAGGGAGGAATGCAATGAGCGACCGGACCCCAGACCCCATCAGGTGCGACGGCTGCGGGGTGCCGCCCGTCGGGGCGCGGCCCCGGCGGGGCGCCCGAACCGCGACCCTGCTCGCGCTCGTCCTCCTGCTCGTCGGCGGCGCGGCGACGGGCTGCGGAGGGCGGGCCACCACCCACCACAAGCCCGGCACCAGTCACGAGCAGGCCACCGGCGGCGTCGGCACCCTGCTCGATGCCCAGGACCCCACCGGCCACCGGCTCCGCGAGGTCCCGGCCGAGGGCGCGCCGGAGGTGCAGCTCGCCGCCCGCCCCGACTCCGAGGACGGCTGGAACCTCCAGCTGACGGTGAAGAACTTCCGCTTCACCCCCGACAGCACCGGCGGCGCCGCCCTCCCGGGCGCCGGCCACGCGCACCTGGAGCTCGACGGCCGCAAACTGGCCCGGCTGTACGGCCCCTGGTTCCACCTGCCCGCCGCGCAGGTCCCCGAGGGCGCGCACACCCTGACCGTCCGCCTCTACGCGGACGACCACACCGCCTGGGCCGTCGCCGGCAAGGCGATCGAGGGCACGCTCCAGCTCACCGCCACCGCCACCGCTCCGGGCCAGGCAGGCCACGGCCACACCCCGCCTTCGGCGTCGCCGCCGTCGTCGGGAACGCCACCGCCGTCGGAAGCGCAGGCCGACCGCACGGTCACCCTCACCGTCCGGGACGGCAAGGTAACCCCCGCCCCCGGCCGCACCGAGCTGCGGCGCGGCGAACGCGTCGCCCTGCGCGTTACCAGCGACCGCGCGGACACCCTGCACGTCCACGGCTACGACAAGGAACTCGCCCTGCCGGCAGGCCAGGAGGCCACCCTGGTCCTGACGGCCGACCGTACGGGCCTCTTCGAGGTCGAGACCCACGAGTCCCGCCTCGTCCTGACCCAGCTCCTCGTCCGGTGACCCCGCCCGCGCCCGCCCCGGCCCGGACCCACCCGGCCCCGCTCCCCTTCCGCGGCGGGGAACAAGGCCGCGCGGGCGGCCCGCGGTGACCCCGGTCGGGCCGGGTCCCGTCCCCGCCGCGGGCGGCGGTGGCGGGGGCCGGGGCGTGGTCCTTCACCCGGCCGATCCGCTCACCGTGCTCGCGCACGGGATCGGGTCCCAGCACGATCTGCCGATCTCTCCCTTCTACGCATTCGCCGGCGCCTTCGCCGCACTGTTCGTCTCCTTCCTCGCGCTCGGTCTCCTCTGGCCCTCCTCCCGTTTCCGCGGCAACCGGTCAGGCCTCGCCCTGCCCGACGCCCTCGAGCGGATCGCCGACGCGCCGGCCACCCGAACCGCCCTGCGCGGACTCGGCCTCGCCGCCGCGCTCGCCGTCCTCCTCTCCCTCGTCCTCGGTCCCGACGACCCCGCGCACAACCCCGCCCCCGGCGCCGTCTACGTCCTCCTCTGGGTCGGACTCGTCCCCGCCTCCCTCCTCCTCGGCCCCGTCTGGCGCCTGCTCAACCCGCTCCGCACCCTGTACCGCCTGCTGCCCCGCGCCCGGCGTCAGACGCATGCCCCCCTTCCCGCCCGGCTCGGCCAATGGCCCGCCGCCGCCGCGCTGTTCGGCTTCACCTGGCTCGAACTCGCCGCTCCGGATCCCGCATCCACCACCACCCTCCTGACCGCCCTCGCCGTCTACACCGCCGCACAACTCGCGCTCGCCGCCCGCTTCGGAGAGCGCTGGTTCGCCGACGCTGACGCCTTCGAGGTGTACTCCTCCCTCCTGGCCCGGCTCTCGCCCCTCGGCCGCCGCAGCGACGGCCGCCTGGTACTCCGCAACCCCTTCCACGGACTCGACGAGACGCCCGAGCGGCCCGGACTCGTCGCCACCGTCTGCGTCCTGCTCGGCTCCACCGCCTACGACGGCTACTCCGACAACCCGTCGTGGATCAACACCCTCCAGACCTCCCCCCTCGGCCGCACCCCCACGGCCACACTCGGACTGCTCGCTTCCGTCGCCCTCGTCGCCACCCTGTACTGCCTCTGCGCAGCGGCCACCCGCCTCGTCTGCGGCCCGCACCCGGGCCCGCTGACCGCCTTCGCGCACTCACTCGTGCCGATCGCCCTCGGCTATCTCGTCGCCCACTACTTCTCCCTTCTCGTAATCGAAGGGCCACGCACAGTAAGCATGGCACTCGGCACTGACAACGCCCCAGAACCCTTGTCGCCACTGGGTCCCGGCGGTCTCGCCGCCCTCCAGGTCGTTGCCGTCGTCACCGGCCACGTGCTCGGAGTGATCGCGGCCCACGACCGCTCCGTACGCCTCTTCCCGCCCGCCAGGGCCGTCGCCGGCCAGCTGCCGCTGCTCGCGCTCATGATCACTTACACGATCGGGGGGATAGGCCTCCTGCTGAACTGAGACTGCCGGTGAACCGAGAAGCCAGGAGCGGCATGATGGACCCCGTGCCCCCAGCCCACCCCTTGCGCCGTACGCCGATCCAGCAGCGCAGCGCCGACCGGCTCGCCCGGATCCTCGACGCCTGCGCCGAACTGCTGGACGAGACCGGTTACGAGAACCTCAGCACCCGGGCCGTCGCCCTGCGCGCCGGCGTGCCCATCGGTTCGGTCTACCGCTTCTTCGGCAACAAGCGGGCCATGGCCATCGCCCTCGCCCACCGCAACCTGGACCGGTACACCGAAGGCATCGCGGAACGCCTCGCCGCCCTCCCGGCCGGCGACTGGCGGCCCGTCGTGGACGCCGTGCTCGACGAATACCTGGCCATGAAGCGCACCGTCCCCGGTTTCGCTCTCGTCGACTTCGGGGTGCCCGCGCCGCCTGCCGAAGGACCGGCCGCCGACCCCAACCGGCTGGTCGCCGTACGCCTCACCGAACTGCTCGGTGCGCACCTCGGTCTGACCCCGGACGACACACTGGAACGGGCGGTCCTGGTCGCCGTCGAGGCCACGGACGCGCTGACGAAGCTGGCCTTCCGGGCCGACCCGGCCGGCGATCCCGGCATCGTGGCCGAGACCCGGGCGATGATGCACGCCTACCTCGCCGGCGTACTGGACTGACTCCGCCCGGCAGGCCCGCCGACACCCCGCGAACGGCCCCCGCCGCCCGTCCCCTGAGCCCACCCCCGTCGCCGAGGCGGGCCCGCCCGGGGCCCGCCTTTTCCGGTGCCTGTCCGCCCCGGGCCCGCCCTCTCCGGTGTCTGCCCGCCCGCGGCCACCCTTCCGATGTCTACCCGTTTCCGGCCCTGCCCCTTTGCGGCGCCCTCTCCGGCCATCCCCCTCCACCCCTCCGGGGCGCCCACCGTGTCCAGCGCCCTCGCAAGTCCGCCCTCCGGGGCCCGCCGCCCGCGTCCGGCGCCCCCTCCGGGTCCGGCGCCCCCTCCGGGTCCGGCGTTCGCCCGGGGTGCCGCCCCGACGCCGGGCCCTCCGCCCTGGCCGCACCTCTCCCCACCGTGCCTACCGGTCGGTATGCTCGGCTCACCCGCGTGTCCGTGCCGCAGCCTGCCGTCCCTGGAGGGCCCATGTCCCGCACCGCCCTGCGCATCTGCCCCCTGTGCGAAGCCACCTGCGGCCTCACCCTCACCATCGAGGGCGCCACCGTCACCGGCGCCCGCGGCGACCGCGAAGACGTCTTCAGCCGCGGCTTCATCTGCCCCAAGGGCGCGGCCTTCGGCGCGCTCGACGCCGACCCCGACCGTTTGCGCACCCCCCTCGTCCGCCGCGACGGACGGCTCCGCGAGGCCACCTGGGAGGAGGCGTACGAGGCCATCGCCACCGCGATCCCGGCCCTCGTGCAGGAATACGGCGCCCAGTCGGTCGGCGTAGTCCTCGGCAACCCGAACGTGCACACCATGGCGGGCGCCCTCTACCCGCCACTCCTGCTCAAGGCCCTCGGCACCCGCAACCTGTTCACCGCCAGCACCCTCGACCAGATGCCCAAGCACGTGTCCAGCGGACTCCTCTTCGGCGACCCCTTCGCCATCCCGGTCCCCGACCTCGACCGCACCGACTTCCTGCTGCTCCTCGGCGCCAACCCGGTCGAGTCCAACGGCTCCCTGTGCACCGCCCCCGACTTCCCCGGCCGGCTCAAGGCGCTGCGCGCCCGCGGCGGCACCCTGGTCGTCGTCGACCCGCGCCGCACCCGCACGGCCAAGCTCGCCGACCGGCACCTCGCGCCGCGTCCCGGCAGCGACGCCCTGCTGCTGGCCGCCCTCGCGCACACCCTCCTCGCGGAGAAACTCGCCCGCCCCGGCGGGCTGGAGGAATGGACCGACGGTCTCGGGGAACTTGCCGAGGTGCTCGGGAGTTTCACTCCTGAGGCCGTGGCCCCCGCCTGCGACCTCACGGCCGCCGAGATCCGCGACCTCGCCCGCGATCTCGCGGCCGCGCCCACCGCCGCCGTCTACGGGCGGATCGGCAGCTGCACCGTCGAGTACGGCACGCTCGCCAGCTGGCTGGTCGACGTACTGAACATCCTCACCGGCAACCTCGACCGGCCCGGGGGAGTCCTCTTCCCGCTCCCAGCCGCCGGACCGCGGCCGCGCCCCGCCGGTCCCGGTAAGGGCTTCACCCTCGGCCGCTGGCGCAGCCGGGTCAGCGGCCACCCCGAGGCCAAGGCCGAACTGCCCATGGCCGCCCTGGCCGAGGAGATCGAGACGCCGGGGGACGGGCGGATCCGTGCCCTGGTCGTCATCGCCGCCAACCCGGTGCTGTCCGCCCCCGACGGGCAGCGCCTCGACGCGGCCCTGGCCGGGCTCGACTTCATGGTCAGCATCGATCCGTACCTCAACGAGACCTCCCGCCACGCCCACGTCGTGCTGCCCCCGCCGCCGCCCTCGCAGAGCGCGCACCACGACTTCGCGTTCAACGGGTTCGCGATCCGCAACCAGGCGCGCTACACCCGGCCTGCCGTCCCGCTCGAAGCCGGCCGGCTCGACGAGTGCGAGATCCATGCCCGCCTGGTCCTGGCCGTCTCCGGCATGCATGGCTCCGCCGCCCCGGCTGCCGTCGACGACGTGGTCATCCAGGGCGTCCTCGCCAAGGAGAGCGCCGATCCGCGCTCCCCGCTGCACGGACAGGACCCGGCGCATCTGGCCGGGCTGCTCACCGGCGAGAGCGGTCCCGAGCGGCGGCTCGACCTGATGCTCCGACTCGGGCCGTACGGAGACCAGTTCGGCTCCGGCTCCGCCACAGAGGCGGGCGCGGGCGCGGACGCGGGGCTCAGCCTGGAGCGGCTGCTCGCGCACCCGCACGGCATCGACCTGGGCCCGCTGCGGCCCCGGCTCCCGGGCGTGCTGAGGACGCGCAGCGGCAGGATCGAGCTGCTCCCGGACCCGATCGCGGCCGAGCTCCCCAGGCTGCGCGCGGCGCTCGCCGACCGCCCCGCCGCCCTGGTGCTCGTGGGCCGCCGCCATCTGCGGTCCAACAACAGCTGGTTGCACAACGTCCCGGCCCTCACCGGAGGTTCCAATCGCTGCACCCTCCAGGTGCATCCGGAGGATGCCGGCCGGCTCGGCCTCACCGAGGGCGGCCTGGCCCGGATCACCGCCGACGGCGGCAGTCTGGAGGTCCCGGTCGAGGTCACCGATGCCGTCCGTACCGGGGTGGTGAGCCTGCCGCACGGCTGGGGCCACGACCGCGACGGGGCCCGGCTCACCGTCGCCTCCGCCGTGCCCGGCGCCAACGTCAACCAGCTCCTCGACGGCTCCCGGCTCGACCCGCTGTCCGGCACGGCGGTGCTCAACGGTTTCCCGGTCGAACTGACACCCCTGCCCTGAGCTGGGGTTTTGCTCGTATTGCTCACGCGCGGACGTCTTGTTGGCATAAGGAGGAGGCACCTACGTTCCCTGCATGCTGACCTTCCTCGGCTTCGCCATGATCGCCACCTTCCTGGTCCTGATCATGATGAAGAAAATGTCGCCCATCGCGGCGCTCGTCCTCATCCCCGCGCTTTTCTGCGTGTTCGCAGGAAAGGGGGCCCACCTCGGCGACTACGTCATCGACGGCGTCGGCAAACTCGCGCCGACCGCCGCGATGCTGATGTTCGCGATCGTCTACTTCGGCGTGATGATCGACGTCGGCCTGTTCGACCCGGTCGTGCGCGGCATCCTGCGCTTCTGCAAGGCGGACCCGGTGCGGGTCGTGGTCGGCACCGCGGTCCTCGCCGCGATCGTCTCGCTCGACGGTGACGGCTCGACCACCTTCATGATCACCGTCTCGGCCATGTACCCGCTCTACAAGCGGCTCGGCCTCAGCCTGGTGGTCATGACGGGCGTCGCCGCCACCGCCAACGGCGTCATGAACACCCTGCCCTGGGGCGGCCCCACGGCCCGCGCCGCCACCGCCCTCAAGCTCGACGCCTCCGACATCTTCGTCCCGATGATCCCCGCCCTCGCGGTCGGCCTGGTGTTCGTGTTCGGCCTCGCGTACGTCCTCGGGCTCAAGGAACGCCGCCGGATCGGCACGCTGGTCCTCCCCGGCGACGCGGACCAGGCGCCCGAGCAGGCGCCCGAGCGGGTGTCCGGGCAGGTGTCCGGGCAGGCTCCGGAGCCCGCCGCGGAGCGTCTGCTCGTCGTCGCCGCCGGGTCCGCCGAGGGCGGGGCCGCGGCTCCGGCCGAGCCGTCCGCCGCCTCCGCAGGTGCGGGCGCCGGGTCCGGTTCCGGCTCCGGTTCCGGGTCCGGCCCGGAGTCCGCCTCCGCCTCCGCCGCGCAGCAGGAAGGCTTCCAGGGCCTCGACCCCCGCCGTCCCACCCTCCGCCCGCGCCTGTACTGGTTCAACGCCGGCCTCACCGTCGCCCTGCTCACCGCGATGATCATGGAGCTGCTGCCCATCCCGGTGCTCTTCCTCCTCGGCGCCGCCCTCGCCCTCACCGTCAACTTCCCGCACATGCCCGACCAGAAGGCCCGGATCGCCGCCCACGCCGACAACGTCCTCAACGTCGCCGGCATGGTCTTCGCCGCCGCCGTCTTCACCGGCGTCCTCAGTGGCACCGGCATGGTCAAGCACATGGCCGACTGGCTCGTCGGCGCCATCCCCGAGGGCATGGGTCCGCACATGGCCCTGGTCACCGGCCTGCTCAGCCTGCCGCTCACCTACTTCATGTCCAACGACGGCTTCTACTTCGGCGTCCTGCCGGTCCTGGCCGAGGCCGGCGCCGCGCACGGGGTCTCCCCGCTCGAGATCGCCCGCGCCTCGCTGGTCGGCCAGGCCCTGCACATGTCCAGCCCGCTGGTTCCCGCCGTCTACGTCCTCGTCGGCATGGCCAAGGTCGAGTTCGGCGACCACACCCGCTTCACCGTGAAGTGGGCGGCGCTCACCTCCCTCGTCGTCCTCGGGGCAGGGATGCTTTTCGGCATCATCTGACCCCCGACACCCCTGGCGCCCCGAAAACTACCGACGCTAGTTTGTAGGCTGGTCGAACGAGGTCAGGTCTCAACGCGCTCGTGCGTGCTCGGGAGGAATGCCATGAAGGCCCACGACGGGATGTACATCGGCGGCGTCTGGCGGCCCGCCGCCGGACGCGACCGGATCGAGGTGGTCAACCCGGCCGACGAGCAGGTCATAGGCGGGGTCCCGGCCGGCAATGCCGAGGACGTGGACGCGGCCGTACGCGCCGCACGTGCCGCCTTCCCCGGCTGGGCGGCCACGGCCCCGGCCGAGCGGGCCGCCCTGATCGCGGCGCTCCGTGATGTGCTGGTCGCCCGCAAGAGCGAGTTCGCCGAGATCATCACCGCCGAACTCGGCTCTCCGGCGGGCTTCTCGGAGATGGTCCACGTGGGGGCGCCGATCGCGGTGTCCTCCTCGTTCGCCGAGCTGGGGGCCTCGTACGCCTTCGAGGAGCGGATCGGCAACTCCACGGTGCTGCTCGAGCCGGTCGGCGTCGTCGGGGCCATCACGCCCTGGAACTACCCGCTGCACCAGATCGTTGCCAAGGTGGCGCCCGCTCTCGCCGCCGGCTGCACCCTCGTCCTCAAGCCGGCCGAGGACACCCCGCTGACCGCACAGCTCTTCGCCGAGGCCGTGCACGAGGCGGGCATCCCGGCCGGAGTGTTCAACCTGGTGACCGGGACCGGCCCGGTCGCCGGGCAGGCGCTGGCCGCACACGAAGGAGTCGACCTCGTCTCCTTCACGGGCTCCACCGCGGTCGGCAAGCAGATCGGCGCCACGGCCGGCGCCGCCGTCAAGCGCGTCGCCCTCGAGCTCGGCGGAAAATCGGCCAATGTCATCCTGCCCGGGGCCGACCTCGCCAAGGCCGTCGCGACGGGCGTCGGCCACGTCATGAACAACTCCGGCCAGAGCTGCAACGCGCTCACGCGGATGCTCGTCCACCGGGACCAGTACGAGGAGGCCGTCTCCCTCGCGGCCGCCGCCGTCGCCGCGTACCCCTGCGGCGATCCCCGCGACCCGGGCACCCGCCTCGGCCCGGTCATCAACGCCAAGCAGCGTGACCGCGTGCGCGGTTACATCACCAAGGGTGTCGAGGAAGGCGCGCGCCTCGTCGCCGGAGGCCCCGACGCGCCGCACGAGCACGGGTACTTCATCGCCCCTACCGTGTTCGCCGACGTCACGCCCGAGATGACCATCGCGCAGGAGGAGATCTTCGGCCCGGTGCTGTCGATCCTCCCGTACGAGGACCAGGACGAGGCCCTGCGCATCGCCAACGGCACTGTGTACGGGCTGGGCGGCGCGGTCTGGGCGGCGGACGATGAGACCGCCGTCGCCTTCGCCCGGCGCATGGACACCGGCCAGGTGGACATCAACGGCGGCCGCTTCAACCCGCTCGCACCCTTCGGCGGGTACAAGCAGTCGGGCGTCGGCCGCGAGCTCGGCCCGCACGGCCTGGCCGAGTACCTCCAGACCAAGTCTTTGCAGTTCTGAGCCTTCCTGCAGTTCCAAAACGCCCTGCAGTTCCGAGCCCCGAGAGACGGAATCGACCATGGTCCGCGCCGCCATCCTGCCCGCCGTCGGATCCCCGCTGGAGATACGGGAGATCGTCCTGCCCGAGCCTGGCCCCGGTCAGGTCCGGGTGCGGCTTGCCGCAGCCGGTGTCTGCCACTCCGATCTCTCCCTCACCGACGGCACCATGAGGGTGCCCGTGCCCGCCGTCCTCGGCCACGAGGGCTCGGGCACGGTCCTCGCCGTCGGCGAGGGCGTCACGCATGTCGCCCCCGGCGACGGCGTGGTGCTCAACTGGTCCCCGTCCTGCGGGGAGTGCCACCACTGCTCGATCGGCGAGGTCTGGCTCTGCGCCAACGCGCTCACCGGGGTCGGGGCGGTCTACGCCCACGACGCCGAGGGCACGCCGCTGCACCCGGGGCTGAACGTGGCCGCGTTCGCCGAGGAGACGGTCGTCGCGGCCAACTGCGTGCTGCCGGCACCCGCCGGGATCCCGCTGGCCGAGGCCGCCCTGCTCGGCTGCGCGGTCCTCACCGGCTACGGCGCCGTCCGCAACAGCGCCCGGGTCCGCCCCGGCGAGTCCGTCGCCGTCTTCGGCGTCGGCGGAGTCGGCCTGGCCGCCCTCCAGGCCGCGCGGATCGCCGAAGCGGGCCCGATCGTGGCCGTCGACATCTCCCCGGCCAAGGAGGAGCTGGCCCGCGCGGCCGGGGCCACCGACTTCGTGCTCGCCTCCGACACCACCGCCCGGCAGATCCGCGCCCTCACCGGCGGCCAGGGCGCCGACGTCGCCGTCGAGTGCGTCGGCCGGGCGGAGTCCATCCGTGGAGCCTGGGACTCCACCCGCCGCGGCGGCCGCACCACGGTCGTCGGCATCGGCGGCAAGGAGCAGCAGGTCGGCTTCCACGCCCTGGAGATCTTCCACTTCGCCCGCACCCTCACCGGTTGCGTGTACGGGAACAGCGACCCCGCCCGCGATCTCCCGGTGATAGCCGACCACGTCCGCGCGGGCCGCCTCGACCTCGGCTCCCTGGTCACCGACCGCATCACCCTCGACGGCATCCCGGCCGCCTTCGAAGCGATGCTGGCCGGCAAGGGAGGCCGCTCGCTGATCGTCTTCCAGCCGTAAGGCGCGCGCGGGGCGTTGCCGCGGGGCGTTCACCCGCCCGCCTTCGGGAGGGCGGGGTTCCGCGGCCGGAGCCGGTCCAGCCCGCTGTAGTCCCGCAGCGTGATGTTCTCGGCGGTCCTGCGGGCGATCTTGGCCGCCATGTCCTTCCCCGGCAGGTACGGCATGACCTTGTAGTAGCGGTTGAGGAGCGTGGCCATGAGGCGGCTCCCGGGAACCATGAGCCTGGCGACGCCATCGCCCATCTTCTGGCAGCCCGCCGCGTATTCCCGCAGCTCGCCCTCGTAGCGGGCGAACGCGACACGGTGGTCTCCGCGCGCCGCGGCCAGCTCGCCGGCCAGGACGTACGCGCCGACCAGGGCGAGTCCCGTACCCATGCCGGACAGCGACGAGGGGCAGGAGGCGGCGTCGCCGACGAGGGCGATCCGGCCGCGGCTCCAGGAGTCCATGCGGACCTGGCCGACCGAATCGAAGTAGAAGTCGGGCGCGTACCGCATGTCCTCCAGCAGCCGGTCGCTCTCCCAGCCGGTGCCCGCGAACTGCTCGGCGAGGACGGCCTGCTGCCGCGCGACCTCCCTCCGGTCGAGGTCCAGGAGCGGGGAGGCGAAGTAGAAGACGGCCTTGGCCTCGGTGTTGTGGCGGGCGCTGTACATCGCGACGAGCCTGCCCGCGGTGCGGTACGCGTGTCCGGTGTGGTCGAGCCCGAGGCGGTTGACCGTGGTGAAGATCGCGCAGTGGACGCCGAGGTGCCGTACGAACTGCTCCTCCGGCCCGAACGCCAGGCGGCGGGTGGTGGAGTGCAGCCCGTCGGCGCCGATCACCAGGTCGAACCGGCGCGGCGCGCCCCGCTCGAAGGTGACGGTCACCCCCTCGGCGTCCTCCGTGAGCGAGGTGATGGAGTCCCCGAAGACGTACTCGGTGTGCTTCACGGTGGCGTCGTAGAGGATCCGCGCCAGGTCGCCCCGGAGGATCTCGACGTCTCCGGCGAACAGATCGGCGGGCAGTTCGGCCTGCGGCTTGCCCGCGCTGTTGACGTACGACATGGAGCCCATGCCGGTCCGGGCCCGTTCGATGTCGTCCAGGATGTCCATGCCGCGCAGGACCGACAGATGGGCCTCGCCCCGGAAGTCGACGGCGTAGCCTCCGTCGCGGAGCGCGGGCGCACGCTCCACGATCGTGGTGGTGAAGCCGTACCGGTGGAGCCAGTAGGCGAGCGCGGGGCCGGCGACGGAGGCGCCGGAGATCAGTACGCTGAGCTTCTTCGTCTCGCTGTTGTCCATGTCGGTGAGCTTCCACGGCAGGGCTCACCGCTCGCTCACCGCTCGCTCACCGCTTCACCGCTTCACCGACTCGACGACGGGCCCGGCGACGCTCGCGGGCAGGCCCAGCAGGCGGAGCGCGTCCGGGGTGTCGGCCCCCGTCGCCATCGCTGCCTCGGCGGCTTCCCGGTAGCGGGTCCGGGCCGCCGCGCGGTCGCCGCGCGCCTCGGCGATGCGGCCGAGGCCCGCGAGGGTACGGACCCGCGTGCCGACGCTCTTGACCCAGTGCGGGTCGGCCCGCTCCAGAGCCTGCGCGTACAGCCGCTCCGCGTCGGCCGGGTCCCCGTCGAGCAGGGCCATGTCGGCGAGCCCGCGCAGTGCCGCCGCCAGGCAGGTGGAGCTGCCGGATCGGCGGGCGAGCGCGGCGGCCTCGACGTAGTCGGCGCGGGCCAGCGCCGTGTTCTCTCCGACGCGGTGGTCGGCCCGGTTGACCAGCAGGTCGGCGCTGTCCTCCAGGGCGCCGAGCTGCTCGGTGAGCGCGAGGGCCTCGTCGGTGAGCGCGATGGCCCGCGCGTGGTCGCCGCGTCCGCCCGCCAGGCCGGCGAGGGTGTCCAGGGCCAGGGCGGTGCCCCAGCGGTCACCGAGCGAGCGGAAGCCCTCGACGGCGGTGCCGAAGGTCCGCTCGGCCAGGGCGGTGTCCCCGTCGCCGAGGAGCCCGAAGCCCGACACGTACCGGGCCGCGGCCCGCGCCCACGGTTCGGGGCAGTCGCGCTGGGCCGAGACGAGCGCGAAGGCGCTCTGCGAGTCGGCCTCGCCCGCGTTCCGCATCATCCACAGGAACAGGCCGACGGGGTAACGGCCCGGCCGGGCACCCGACCATGCGGCGGCCAGCGCCTTCCCGGCCGCCGCCCGGTGCCGCTGCCACACCGGCCGCCCGGCGGCGCCCCACGCCGCAAGCAGCACGCACAGGACGTACTCCTCGCCGAGCCCGGCAGGCGGCTCGCCGCCCATGGCGTCGCCCGTCCCATCGTCCGTCGCGTCGTCCGTCGCTTCACGCTCTTCGAGCTCTTCGAGGGCTTCGAGGAGCGCGATCGCCTGCGGCGCGACCGAGGCCGACACACCCCGGATCCACAGGTAGGCGGAGGACGAGGCGAGCAGTTCGAGGCCCGTCTCCACATCTTGCGCCTCGGCCGCCCAGCGCAGGGCCGCCAGGAAGTTGCCGTGCTCGGCCGTGAGGAGGGGCAGCCACTCCAACTGCTCCGCCCGCCGCAGATGCGGGTCGGCGGTCTCTGCCAGCTCCAGGAACCACCGGGCGTGGGCCCGCTGTACGGCATCGCGCTCGACCGCCGCGTCGAGCTGCTCGCCGCCGTAGGCGCCGATCGTCTCCAGCATCCGGTAGCGGCCGCCCGCGACCTCCAGGAGCGACTTGTCGACCAGCGACTCCAGCGTCTCGTCGTCGGCGCCGCACACCCTGCGCGCGGACTCGGCCGTCGCGCCACCGGCGAAGACCGTGAACCGCCGCGCGGCCCGCTGCTCCGGCTCGGAGAGCAGCTCCCAGCTCCACGCGACGACCGAGCGCAGCGTCCGGTGGCGCTCGTCGGCGGTACGGCTGCCGCGGGCCGCGACCCCGAGCCGGTCGTCCAGCCGTCCCGCGAGTTCGTCGACGTCCAGCGTCCGGATGCGCGCCGCCGCGAGCTCGATGGCCAGGGGCAGGTCGTCGAGGGCCGCGCAGATCCGCCGGACGACCTCGGGGTCGGCGGTGAAACCGCGTCGTACGGCGCCGGCCCGGTCGGTGAAGAGCCGTACGGCCGCACCGCCGTCGAGCGGCCGCACCGGCCAGAGGCTCTCGCCGATGATGCCGAGCGGCTCCCGGCTCGTGGCCAGGACCCGCAGCCGAGGGCAGGCCGCCAGCAGCCGCGCCGTCAGCGCCGCGATCTCGTCGACGACGTGCTCGCAGTTGTCCAGGACGAGCAGGACCATCCGGTCCGACAACGCCGCGATCAGGCGGTCGACCGGCGTCTGCCCGCTGTCGCCCATGCTCAGCCCGTTCTCGCGCAGGCCGAACGCGCTCAGCAGCGCCTGCGGCAGTCCGGCGCCGTCGCGCAGCGGGGCCAGCTCCACGAAGCACACCTCGTCGGCACCGGCACCGGCACCGGCCCCCGCGACCTCCACGGACAGCCGGGTCTTGCCGACGCCGCCGGGGCCGGTGAGCGTGACCAGCCGGGCCACCCGCAGCAGACCCGCGACCTCGGCCACCTCGCCGGCGCGGCCGACGAACGCCGTCAGCTGCGCGGGCGGCGCGGTGGGCGCCGGCGCCGGATCGGCGCTCAGCAACTCCCGGTGCAGCGCCATCAGCTCGGGGGAGGGGTCGGTGCCCAGCTCGTCGGCCAGATGCCGCCGGGTCTCCTCGTACGCCACCAGCGCGGCGGCGGGCCCGCCCTCGGCGAACAGCGCCCGTATCAGCAGCCCCGCCAGCCGTTCCCGGAGCGGATGGCGGCCGACGAGCTCGCGCAGCTCGGGTACGGCGGTGGGATGCCCGCCGAGCAGGCACTCGGCCTCGATCCGGTCTTCGAGCGCCCCGAGGCGGCGCTCTTCCAGGCGTACGGCGGCAGGTCGGGCGGTCTCGCTCTCGGCGAGGCCGGCCAGTGCCGGGCCCCGCCACAGCGCCAGCGCCTCGCGCAGCAGTGTGACCGCCCGCTCGGCTTCGCCGCCGCGCAGCGCGGCCCGCCCCTCCTGCGCCAGCCGCTCGAACCGGCAGGCGTCCACGTCGTCCCGCTGAACCACGATCCGGTAGCCGGCCCCGGCCTGCTCGATCGCGGCCCCCGAACCGAGGGCCTTGCGCAGCCGGGACACCTGGGACTGGAGGGCGTGCGCCGACAGCGCGCCGTCCGGGTCGACGGCGTCGGCCAGCCGGTCCGCGGACACGACCTCTCCCGGGTGGGTCAGCAGCAGGGCCAGCAGCGCGCGGCGGGCCGGTCCGCCCAGCGGAACCTCCGCCCCGTCGTTGTGCCAAGCCTGGGTCTCACCGAGGATTCCGAACAGCATGACGGTGATTATCCACCGGAGTTGATCACGCGTGGGCGATCGGGCCGAGATAGGTCCCGCCCGAGACGTCGATGGTCTGGCCGGTCACCCAGCGGCCCTGCGGGCCCGCCAGGAAGCCGACGACATCGGCGACGTCCTCGGGTTCGCCGAGCCGGCCGAGCGCGGTGATCGATTCGAGTCCGGCGACCACCTCGGGGATGGCGGTGTAGCCGGCGGTCATGTCGGTCCGCACCGCGCCGGGCGCGACGGTGTTCACCGTGATGCCCCGGCCGCCGAGCTCATTGGCCAGCGACGGGGTCATCGATTCCAGCGCCGCCTTGCTGATGGTGTAGCCGATCTGCGTGGAGACGGCGAACCGGCTGGCCGTCGAGCCCATGTTGACGATGCGGCCGCCGTCGTTCAGCAGCGGCAGCGCGCGCTGGACGACGAAGAACGGCGCGCTGACGTTGACGGCGAGCAGCCTGTCGAGCTCCTCGGGGGTGACGTGCGCGATCGGGTTGCCCGAGATGATGCCCGCGTTGTTGACCAGGATGTCCAGCCCACGCCCCGCCAGCCCCGCGGTCAGGCCCTCGAACAGCCGCTCCACGGCGCCGTCCTCGCCGAACCGGGCCCGGACGGCGAACGCCCGGCCGCCCGCCTCCTCGATCTGCGCCACGGTCTCCTTGGCCGCCGCGTCGTTGCCCCCGTAGTGGACGGCGACCAGCGCGCCCTCGGCGGCGAGCCGGAGCGCGACCGCCCGGCCGATCCCGCGCGAACCGCCCGTCACCAGTGCCGTCTTGCCGTTCAACATGCCCATGCCCATGCCCATGGCCCCGCTCCTCGCGCAGCGGCCGGTCCTCGGTGGATCCGGCGTTGGGGCAACAGTGGCGGGGGCGGCTCACCGCGCGCTCACCGCCGGCTCACCGGGCTCACCGCCGGGCCGACCGGGCTCACCGGCGGGGCTCGTCGGCTCGCCGCTGGCCGACCCGGCTCGCCGCTGGCCGACCCGGCTCGCCGCTGGCCGACCCGGCTCGCCGCTGGCCGACCCGGCTCGCCGGCTCACCGCCGGCCGATCCGCCTCATCGCCGAACGACCCGGCTCACCGGCTCGTCGCAGGCGCGCCGCCGGCCGGCCCGTTCAGGCCTTGGGCAGCGCCTCGTACTGGAGGGCCAGCCCGTCCAGCAGGGCGGCCAGGCCCGTCTCGAAGGCACCCTCGTCCACCTCGCGCTGACGCTCGGCCAGCAGGTGGGCCTGGCCCAGGTGGGGGTAGTCCGACGGGTCGTACGCCGCCTCGTCGTCCACGAAACCCCGGGCGAAGGAGCCCACCGCCGAGCCCAGGATGAAATACCGCATCAGCGCGCCGATCCGGGTCGCCTGCGCCGGGGGCCACCCGGCGGCCGTCATCGCGCCGAACACCGCGTCCGCCAGCCGCAGGCCGGCCGGCCGCCGGCCCGGGCCGCGCGCCAGCACCGGCACGATGTTCGGATGGTCGGACAGTGCGTCCCGGTACGAGTGCGCCCAGTCGTGCAGGGCGCCCTGCCAGTCCCGGCCCGCCCCCGGCTCGAACATCGACAAGTCGACCCGCGAGCTCACCGCATCCGCGACGGCGTCCAGGATCTCGTCCTTCGTGCGGAAGTGGTTGTAGAGGGAGGGGCCGCTGACCCCCAGCGCGGCTGCCAGCCGCCGCGTCGAGACCGCCTCCAGCCCCTCCGCGTCCACCAGCGCGCCCGCCGCCTCGACGATGCGGTCTCTGCTGAGGAGGGGCTTGCGCGGTCTGGCCATGCGCCACATAGTAGGGCCTGCCCGCCATAAACTACCGGTGCTAGTTAACGTGCCGGTCCACGCCGTCACGCCCGGAGGTGCCCGGTGAATCTGGAGCTCAGCGAGGAGCAGACCGCCGTGCGCCGCCTCGCGCGCGAGTTCACCGAGCGCGAGATCGTCCCGTACGCCGCCGCGTGGGACCGCGCCGAGAGCGTGGACCGGGCCATCGTGAAGAAGCTCGGCGCGCTCGGATTCCTCGGCCTGACCGTCCCCGAGGAGTACGGCGGCTCCGGCGGCGACCACCTCGCCTACGTCCTCGTCACCGAGGAGCTCGGTCGGGGCGACTCGGCCGTGCGCGGCATCGTCTCCGTCTCGCTCGGCCTGGTCGCCAAGACCCTCGCCGCCTGGGGGACCGAGGAGCAGAAGCGCGCCTGGCTGCCCCGCCTCTGCTCCGGCGACGCGCTCGGCTGCTTCGGCCTGACCGAGCCCGGCACCGGCTCCGACGCCGGCAACCTCACCACCCGCGCCGTGCGCGAGGGGGACGCGTACGTCATCAGCGGCAGCAAGATGTTCATCACCAACGGCACCTGGGCCGACGTGGTCCTCCTCTTCGCCCGTACGGGGGAAGAGCCCGGCCACCGCGGGGTCTCCGCGTTCCTCGTCCCCACCGACACCCCCGGGCTCACCCGCCGCGAGATCCACGGCAAGCTCGGCCTGCGCGGCCAGGCCACCGCCGAACTCGCCCTCGACGGCGTCCGCGTCCCCGCCTCCGCGATGCTCGGCCCCGAGGGCAAGGGCTTCTCCGTGGCCATGTCCGCACTGGCCAAGGGGCGGATGTCAGTCGCCGCCGGGTGCGTCGGCATCGCGCAGGCCGCGCTGGACGCGGCCGTCTCGTACGCCGCCCGGCGCGAGCAGTTCGGCAAGCCCATCGCCCGGCACCAGCTGGTCCAGGAGCTCATCGCCGACATCTCCGTCGACGTGGACGCGGCCCGGCTGCTGACCTGGCGGGTGGCCGACCTCGTCGACCGCGGGCGGCCCTTCGCCACCGAGTCCTCCACCGCCAAGCTCTTCGCCTCCGAAGCCGCCGTACGCGCCGCGGGCAACGCCCTCCAGGTGCACGGCGGTTACGGCTACATCGACGAGTACCCGGCCGGCAAGCTGCTGCGCGACGCCCGCGTGATGACCCTGTACGAGGGCACCAGTCAGATCCAGAAGCTGCTGATCGGCCGCGCCCGCACCGGGGTCTCCGCCTTCTGACCGCGTTCTGAGTACACATCTGAGTACGTGCGCGGATGTGGCCCCGGTCACCCCGCCCGATGCTGGGCCCATGAACGAGACACCGGTCAAGCAGCGCAATTCGGCGGCGTACTACGGCCAGGCCGTCGCGTCCTTCGGCATCGCCATCTGTGCCGTGGCCCTGGGGATCTACCACCTCCAGGTGGACGGCTGGGTCCGCGCCTTCCTCGGCATCGCGGTCCTCTACCTCACCACCTCGGCCTTCACCCTCGCCAAGGTGATCCGCGACCGCCAGGAACTCACCCAGATCGTCAGCCGGGTCGACCAGGCCAGGATGGAGAAGATCATGGCCGACTACGATCCCTTCCAGCCGAAGGTCTGAGTGGCGGCCGCCATGTCGCCCAAGCCCGCTAAGCGCTTGCTCACCCTCCGGTAGGGTGTTCCTTCCACGGGACGAAGAGGGTGAGCGAGCGATGGACAGCGCGGAGGAGACGACCGGCGGCTACCGGCCGTGGTCGGAGGTCACCCCCGATGCCGCGCGGCGGCTGCTCGTCGCCGCCGTCGAAGCGTTCGCGGAGCGCGGGTACCACGCCACCACCACGCGAGACATCGCGGGGCGGGCCGGGATGAGTCCGGCCGCGCTCTACATCCACTACAAGACCAAGGAAGAGCTGCTCCACCGGATCAGCCGGATCGGCCACGACAAGGCCCTGGAGATCCTGGAGACCGCCGCTTCCGCCCCGGGCTCGGCCGCCGAGCGGCTCGACGCCGCCGTACGATCCTTCGTGCTGTGGCACGCCGCGCACCACACCACCGCGCGCGTGGTCCAGTACGAGCTCGACGCCCTCGCTCCGGAGCACCGCTCCGAGATCGTGGAGCTGCGCCGGCAGAGCGATGCCGCCGTACGCCGGATCCTCGCCGACGGCGTCGCGGCGGGGGAGTTCGACGTGCCGGACGTCCCCGGCACCACGCTCGCCGTCCTGTCCCTGTGCATCGACGTGGCCCGCTGGTTCAACGCGGCCGGCCGCCGCACGCCCGACGAGGTCGGCGCGCTCTACGCCGACCTCGTCCTGCGCATGGTGGGCGCCGCTCCCGGTGCGGCCGGCGCGCCCGCCACGCCCGGCGCGCCTCAGAAGTAGTAGCGGGACACCGACTCCGCCACGCACACCGGCTTGTCGCCGCCGTCGCGCTCGACCGTGACCGTCGCCGCGACCTGGACGCCGCCGCCCGCCTCCGTGACCTCCGTGATCACGGCGGTGGCGCGCAGCCGCGAGCCGACCGGCACCGGCGCCGGGAAGCGCACCTTGTTCGCACCGTAGTTGATGCCCATCTTCATGCCCTCGACCCGCATGATCTGCGGTACCAGGCTCGGCAGCAGCGACAGGGTGAGGTAGCCGTGGGCGATGGTGGAACCGAAGGGTCCGTCCGCTGCCCGCTCCGGGTCCACGTGGATCCACTGGTGGTCACCGGTGGCATCGGCGAACAGGTCGATCCGCTTCTGGTCCACCTCCAGCCACCCGCTCGGGCCGAGCGGTTCCCCGATCCCTGCGTGCAGCTCCTCGGCGGACGTGAAGATCCTCGGCTCGGCCATGCCTCTCCCTCTCCCTGGCGAATAAGCGCTTGCTCAGCATGCTCGGGACGTATGTATCTGTCAACGATTCGTCTGTCAACGAATGTCGGACCGGCCGACTACCCTCGGCGTCGTGCCGCAGATTCCCGAGAAAATCCACGAGCTCACCGTCGGCCAGCTGTCCGCCCGCAGCGGCGCGGCCGTATCCGCGCTGCACTTCTACGAGACCAAGGGCCTGATCAGCAGCCGCCGCACCTCCGGCAACCAGCGCCGCTACAGCCGCGACACACTGCGCCGGTTGGCCTTCGTACGCGCCGCCCAGCGCGTCGGCATCCCGCTCGCCGCCATCCGCGACGCACTCGCCCAGCTCCCCGAGGAGCGCACCCCCAACCGCGAGGACTGGGCCCGGCTTTCGGAGGCCTGGCGCGCCGAGCTCGATCAGCGGATCACCCATCTGATGCGGCTGCGCGACCACTTGACCGACTGCATCGGCTGTGGCTGCCTCTCGCTGAAGAACTGCGCCCTGTCCAACCCGGACGACGTCATCGGCGACCAGCTCACCGGCTCCAGGCTGTAGCGGCGGCCCCCGAACCGAGCACCTCACGGGCCGCCGCCACCAGCTCGGCGTTCGACCGCGCCGGCCGCCCGTCCGGCAGGTGCAGTACGTCGCCCACGCCGGTCCGGGCGCCCGCACCGCAGCGCGCGGCCAGCCGCAGCACCGGCCAGGCGGCGGCCTCCCGCCCGAACAGCAGCAGTGGCACCGGCGGCAGCCACCGCAGCCCCGCCACCAGCGCCGGATCGGCCACGGCGAGCTCCACCACCAGCCGGATCCGCGCCGGGTCCCGTACCGGCCACGCCAGGAACCGGGCCAGCGGATCCGCCCCGGGCCCGGCGTCCTCCCCGCCGAGCGGAACCACCGCGTCCACCGCCACGCCCCGCGCCAGCAGGGCCTGCGCCAGCTCCTCGGCCCCCGGCTCCGCGAAGTGCACCGCCGCCCGGTCCGGAAGCACCGTCCACGACCGGACCCGCTCCAGCCGCCGTGCCGGACCGGGCTCGGCCCCGATGCCCGCGGACACCGAAAGCGGTACGGAGACCCCCGCGCCCCGCAACGCCTCCAGCAGCGGCCCGACGACCCGGGGCGACAGGCTCTCCCGGCCGCACGGGGTCCGCGGATGGACCAGCACCTCCCCGGCCCCGGCGGCGACCGCCCCCAGGACCGACTCCACCACGTCCTGCGGGGACAGCGGTACGGCAACGCCGTCGGCGGCATTGCGCGCGCCGTTCACCGACACCGACACCGGCACCTGAAGTCCCCGCGGGCTCATGCCGCCCCGGTCGAAGCCGGATCCGCGGCCGAGGCCGAGGCCGCCAGCGCCGGCCTGGGCACGACGATCCCGCAGCCCGCGCACACCGGCCCGTCCCAGGCCCACGCCCCCTCCCAGTCGCGATGCCCCGAGCGGGGCCCCCGTCTCTGCCGGGGCATGTGCGCGGGCCAGCGCAGCTCCTGCTCCCCGCAGACCGGGCAACCCGTCCCCGGCTGCGACTCCAGCGCCGTGACCAGCCGCCGCAGCACCTCGCCCAGCGCCCCCTCCGGCCGCACCCCCGGATCGGCGCACCGCACCACCGCATCCCCGCTGCCGCCCCACGCCCACTCCGGACGGCGCAGCCCGTGGTGCTTCTCCCGCCGGCGCCGCTCCGCGAACTGGCGCTCGTACTCCAGCCAGACCGCCCGCGCCTCCTCCAGCTCCTCCAACGCCGCGACCAGCCGCAGCGGATCGGCCGCCCGGTCCTCGGGGGCGATCCCGTGCCGGTCGCACAGATGCCACCACGTCGCCCGGTGCCCGTACGGAGCGAACCGCTCCAGGCAGCGGCGCAGCGAATGGCGCCGCAGGGCGCGGTCATTGCGTGCGTCCCGCACCTGGTACGCCAGACTTCGGAATCCCGCCATCACACCTTCACCTCCGTCGCGCCCACGCCCGCACCGGGGGGCGTCGTACTACGTCGAACGACGACGCACCGTGAGATGTGCCCAACATGCCCGGTCAGGTGCGGGCGCATGCGGGGGCGGTCGAGGCGTGCGGGTGGCACATGGCCGGAACTCAGCGCCCCATGCGCCCCGCAGCAACCACGAGCCGGGCCAGCTCCTCGTGACAGATGTCGCTGTGCGCCCCCGAAGGCGGACCGCCGCGCCGCACCACCGACCCGGTGTCCACACTGACGCAACCGGCCTCCGGGACCCCCTCGCGCAGGGCCGTGTCGAGGGTGAGCCGCGGCGCGCCCGGCACGGCCTGCACCCCGTCGTGACCGATCGCGCCCCACCGCTCGTCGAAGCCGAGGAGACCGGCCGAATCCCCTGCCATCCGGGAGGCCAGCGGGTAGAAGACCTTGAGGGCGGAGTCGTACGGGGAGTGGCAGGCGAGCACCGGGCCGTCGATCCTGTGCTGCATGCCGCGCAGGGCGCCGCCGCTGCCCTTGTCGTGGGGGAGCCGGTCGGCGAAAGCGTAGTGGGAGAAGGCCCCCTGGAGCAGGGTCGCGGATTTCACGTACCGGGCCCCGTCCGGCACCGCGCGCAGTGAGAAGGACACCACGCGGGCCCCGAAGCTGTGGCCGATCAGATGGATCCGCAGGGCCGGGCGGCGGCCTGCCAGTTCGGCCAGCACCGGGCCGAGGCCGCGCTCGCCGACGACTCCGGCCCGCTTCTTCATCTCGTAGTACGTGGCCTGCCGCAGCAGCTCCTTGGCGCCGTTCCACAGCGCGTGCAGGCCGCCGCCGAGGGAGAAGCCGGGCTCGGCGGCGCCCCCGGGCAGTGCGCCCGCCGCGATCAGCCCTTCGGTGAAGGCCCGGCACACCTCGAGCACGTCCTGCGTGAAGACGGCGGGCACCTCCCGCACGTCCGGGCCCGCGCCGGCCGGGCCTGCCGCCTCACCCGCGCCTGCCGCCTCGGCCGCGCCTGCCGCCACGCCCGCGCCTGCCGCCTCGGCCGGAGCCACCGGATCGACCGTGTCCACACCCGCCAGCTCCCGTACCAGCGCTCCGAACTCGGTGAACGCCGCCACCGACTCCGGCCGGTCCTCCAGCAGTTCGGCGACCCGGTCCAGCTCCGCCACCCGCCCCGGCCAGAACTCCCCGAGCGCCCGCAGTGTGGCGGGGTCCAGCGCCGTCCCGTGGCCCGGCTCGGCGAGCGCGCCGTGGGGGTCGAAGTCCGGAATCGGCTCGTCCGAGAACCGCATCGAGGGCCATACGACACCCACGTACCCCAGCCGCACCCCCGGCCCCACCAGCCCCGGGAAGGCTGCGTAGAAGCGGTCGAAGAGCCGGGTCGACGTCGACCGGTCGCTGTTCCAGCCGTGCGCGAAGACCAGGAGGTCGGTGGCCTCCAAGGCGGCCACCGCGTCCTGCGTGCTCTGGTCCACGTCCCCGTCGGCGTCGAAGGTCAGCTCCGCGTACGGGCCGACCCCGATCCCGATCGCGTCCCGCGTACCCGCACCGACACCTCTGCTCGTTCCGTCCGACATGGGGTCTCCCTCCGCGCCGCCTCTCCGGTGCCGTCCAGCATCCTGCTGCGGCCCCCGCCCGGCCAGACCCCCGGCGCCCACGGATTCACGGGTAGAGCAGGTACCGCCCCCGCACCGCCGCGAACCGCTCCAGCCCCGCCGCCCAGTCGGCCGCGATCTCCTCGGCCCCGGCCCCCGCGTCCACCATCCGCCGGACCCGGTCCGAGCCGGTCAGCTGGTCGATCCAGTGGTCCGTGCGCCACGCGAAGCCGCTCCACGTCCGCTTCGCCGTCACCAGCAGCCCGATCCCGGCCCGTACCGGATCGAAGGCCTCCCGGTCGTGCACGATCAGCCGGACCCCGCCGCACACCTTCCCGGCGTGCTTGGAGAAGGCCGGCGTGAAATAGGCCTCCCGGAACCACACCCCGGGCAGCCCCAGCGCCTGCGCCGCCTCCGCCCACCGCCGGTCCACGCCCTCCGCCCCGACCGCCTCGAACGGCGTGGTCGTCCCGCGCCCCTCCGACAGGTTGGTGCCCTCGAACAGGCAGGTCCCGGCGTACGCGAGGGCCGTGTCCGGCGTCGGCATGTTGGGGCTCGGCGGCACCCAGGGCAGTCCGGTCGCCCCGAAGAAGGAGTCCCGCCGCCACCCGGACATCCGCACCGTGCGCAGCCTGGCCGGTTGCGCGGCCAGGAACTCCCCGTTGAACAGCAGGGCCAGCTCGGCCACCGTCATCCCGTGCGCGAGCGCGATCGGCTCCCGGCCCACCCCGCTCGCGTACGGGCGCTCCAGCACCGGCCCGGCGGCCCGCCTGCCGCCGACCGGGTTCGGCCGGTCCAGTACGACCACCGCCTTGCCGGCCAGCGCGGCCGCGCGCATGCAGTCGTACAGGGTCCAGATGTAGGTGTAGAAGCGCGCCCCGACGTCCTGGATGTCGAAGACGATCGTGTCGATTCCGGCCGCCGTGAACACGTCCGCGAGCTTCTGCCCGCTCCTGTCGTACGTGTCGTACACCGGCAGCCCGGTCGCCGGATCCCGCCCGGCCGCTTCGGAGCCGCCCGCCTGCGCCGTACCGCGGAACCCGTGTTCCGGCCCGAACACCGCCACCAGGTCCACCCGGGCGTCCGCGTGCAGTACGTCGACCAGGTGGCGGGCGTCGGCGGTGATCCCGGTGGGGTTGGTGACCACGCCGACCCGCTGGCCGGCGAGCTCCGCGTAGCCGTCCGCGGCGAGCTGTTCGAAGCCGGTGCGCACCCGGTCGGCGGCTGCCGCCGCCGGGTCCGGCGCCCGGCCGGGCGCCGCGCCCACCGTCCCGAGGGCCCCCAGGGCCCCCGTCATACCCGCCAGTCCCAGCAGCCCCCGTCGTGACAGCTTCATCCGGCAACGCTAGGGGCCGAGCCCCTTCCACACCGACATACCGACCGGTTAGTCTGCCCGGCATCCGGCCATGAAAGGTGATCCCCGTGAGCGCGTACCAGGACCAGCGAGTCGTCGTCACCGGCGCGGGCGGCGGCATCGGCGCCGCCCTCGCCCACCGCTTCGCCGCCGAGGGGGCCACCGTGGTGGTCAACGACCTCGACGCCGCCAAGACCGCCGCCGTGGCGGGCGAGATCGGCGCCCGGGCGATCCCGGTCGCGGGCGATGCGTCGGCCGTCGTGACGGAGGCCCGCGAGGCCCTCGGCGGACGGGTGGACGTCTACTGCGCGAACGCGGGACTCGCCTCGGGCGGCGACGCGTTCGCCGACGAAGCCGTGTGGGAGGCGGCCTGGGACACCAACGTGATGGCGCACGTCCGCGCGGCCCGGCTGCTGCTGCCCGACTGGCTGGAGCGCGGGAGCGGGCGCTTCGTGTCCACCGTCTCGGCCGCAGGACTGCTGACCATGATCGGAGCGGCGCCGTACAGTGTCACCAAGCACGGTGCGCTCGCCTTCGCGGAGTGGCTCTCGCTGACCTACCGCCACCGCGGCGTGCAGGTCCACGCCATCTGCCCGCAGGGGGTCCGCACCGACATGCTGACGGCCGCGGGCTCGGCGGGCGAACTCGTCCTCGCGCCGACCGCGATCGAGCCGGCAGCGGTTGCGGACGCACTGTTCGACGGCATGGAGAAGGGCCGGTTCTTGATCCTCCCGCACCCCGAGGTCGCCGACTACTACGCCGCCCGAGCCACCGAACCCGACCGCTGGCTCGGCAGCATGAACCACCTCCAGCAGAAGTGGGAGACCAGGTGACCCGGCCCTGCGGCTACGCCGCCAAGCCGTGGCTCGGACTGCTCAGCCCGGCCCAGCGCGCCCCCGTCTCCCCGCCGCCCAGCGTGCTGCACGCCTTCCGCGACGCCGTCGCCCGGGCTCCGGAGCGCACCGCGCTGGCCTACTTCGACGGCCGCATCGGCTACGCGGAGACCGACGCACTCTCCGATTCCGTCGCCGGCCACCTCGCCGCGCACGGCATCCGCCGCGGGGACCGGGTCGCCGTCATGCTGCAGAACACCCCGCACTTCGTGCTCGCCGTCCTGGGCGCCTGGAAGGCCGGGGCGGTGGTCGTCCCGCTCAACCCCATGTACAAATCGGGCGAGATCGGGCACATCTTGCGCGACTCCGGGGCCGCCGCGCTGGTCTGCGACGGCCCCGCGTGGTCGGCGTACGCCGCCGAGGCCGTCCGCGGCACGGCCGTGCGGGTCGCCCTGACCGCCTCGGACCGGGACTTCCAGACCCGGAACGACCCGCGCGTCTTCCGCCCGGCACATCCGGACCCCGTAGGTCCCGCCCCCGCCCCACCGGCCCCCGCCCCACCGGCCCCCGCCGCGCCGGGCTCTGCCCCACCCGCCCCCGCCCCGCCGGCCCCCGCCGCGCCCGGCTCCGCCGCGGCGTCGGCAGGCGCAGCCGGATCGGTCCCGCAGCCGCGTGCCCCGCGGACCGAGCCCGTCCGCCCCGACGCCGAGGCCCCGGCCCACGCCGACCTGGGTGTCGTGGCCCGCCAGGGCCACCCCGCCCCGCCGGACCCCGGTTTCACCGCCGCCGACACCGCGCTCATCAGCTACACCTCCGGCACCAGCGGCACCCCCAAGGGCGCCATGAACCCGCACGGCGCGCTCACCCACAACGCCGTCCGGCAGGTCACCGGGCACCCGCTCCCCGAGGGCGCCACGTACTTCGCCCTCGCGCCCCTCTTCCACATCACCGGCATGGTCTGCGAGCTCGGCGCCTGCTTCGCCAACGCCGGAACCCTCGTCCTCGCCCACCGCTTCGACGCGGGCGCCGTCCTCGACGCCTTCCTCGAGCACCGCCCCGCCTACACCGTCGGCCCGGCCACCGCCTTCATGGCCCTCGCCGCCCACCCCGACGCCACCCCGGACCACTTCGCCTCGTTCCAGGTGGTCTCCTCCGGCGGCGCCCCGCTCCCGCCCGCCCTCGTCGAACGCCTCCGCGCCGCCTTCGGCTTCTACCTGCGCAACGGCTACGGCCTCACCGAATGCACCGCTCCCTGCGCCTCCGTGCCCGTGCACCTCGAAGCCCCGGTGGACCCCGCCTCCGGCACCCTCTCCGTGGGCCTGCCCGGCGCCGACACCGTCGTACGGATCCTGGACGAGCGCGGCGGCGAGGTGCCCTTCGGCGAGACCGGCGAGATAGCCGTCCGCGGGCCCCAGGTGGTCCCCGGCTACTGGCGGCTTCCGGCGGACACCGCCAAGGCCTTCCCGGACGGCGAGCTGCGCACCGGGGACGTCGGCTTCATGGACGCGGACGGCTGGCTGTACGTCGTCGACCGCAAGAAGGACGTGATCAACGCATCCGGGTTCAAGGTCTGGCCGCGCGAGGTCGAGGACGTGCTCTACACCCACCCCGCCGTGTGCGAGGCGGCCGTGGTCGGCATCCCGGACCCGTACCGCGGCGAGACCGTGAAGGCGTACGTCAGCCTCCGCCCCGGCACCTCGGCCGAACCGGAGGACCTGTCCGCGTACTGCGCCGCCCGCATCGCCGCGTACAAATACCCGCGGCAAGTGGAGATCCTGCCTGTTCTGCCGAAGACGACGAGTGGCAAGATCCTGCGACGGGAACTGCGCGACCGCGGCTGAAAACAGCCGTACGGTCATACAGCTGCTCGCACAGCTGGTCGTACCGACCAGGGAACAGGGAAGGGAAGGTCAGCGCCATGGCTGCCAGGACCACGGAGCCCGAAGGCACGTACGAAGCCCCGGTGCCGCAGCGGCTGCTGGCCGTCGCGACCCGGATGTTCGCCGAGCGCGGCTACGACCGCACCTCCGTACAGGAGATCGTCGAGGCGGCCGGGGTCACCAAGGGTGCCCTCTACCACTACTTCGGATCCAAGGACGACCTGCTGCACGAGGTGTACGCGCGGATGCTGCGCCTCCAGCAGCAGCGCCTGGACGCGGTGGCCGATTCCGACGCCCCCGTCGAGGAGCGGCTGCGCGCCGCGGCCGCCGACGTGGTGGTCACCACCATCGAGAACCTCGACGACGCGGCCATCTTCTTCCGGTCGATGCACCAGCTCAGCCCGGAGAAGTTCAAGCAGGTGCGGGCGGAGCGCCGGCGCTACCACGAGCGCTTCCGGGCGCTGGTCGAGGAAGGCCAGCGCACCGGGGTGTTCTCCACCGCCACCCCCGCGGACCTGGTGGTGGACTACCACTTCGGCTCCGTCCACCACCTGTCCACCTGGTACCGGGCGGACGGCCCGCTCACGCCGCAGCAGGTCGCCGACCACCTCGCGGACCTGCTGCTGCGCGCGCTGCGCCCGTAGGCAGGTCCCTCGCCCACGGCCGGCCGGCCCGCCCCCCGGCGCGCCCCTGGCAGGGGCGGACGGAGAGCGGGCCGGTCCGGTACGGTCGCTCACCCGCTACCGGGTCAGGACACCCGCTACGGGGTCACCTTCAGCAGCTTGTTCGGGGTGCCCGCCGACGGGTTGGTCACCGCCCCCGACGTGGCCGCCGCCGTCAGCGCCGCGGCTGCCTGCGCCGGGGTCGCGGACGGGTGTCCGGCCAGGTAGACGGCCGCGGCGCCCGCCACGTGCGGGGTGGCCATGGACGTGCCGGAGATGGTCTTGGTCCCGGAGTCGCTGTCGTTCCAGTCCGACGTGATGTCCGAGCCCGGCGCGTACAGGTCCACCACGGATCCGAAGTTGGAGAACGGGGACTGCGCGTCGTCGATGGTGCTCGACGCCACGGTGATCGCCTCGGGGACCCGGCCGGGTGAGCCCTTCCCGGCGTCCCCCGCGTCGTTGCCCGCCGCGACGGCGAAGGTGACACCCGAGGCGATCGCCCGGCGCACCGCCTCGTCGAGCGCCTCGTCCGCGCCGCCGCCCAGGCTCATGTTGGCCACCGAGGGCCCCGAGTGGTGCTGCGCGACCCAGTCGATCCCGGCGACCACCTGTTCCGTGGTGCCGGAGCCCTTGTCGTCCAGCACCCGCACCGCGACCAGCTTCGCCTTCTTGGCGACGCCGTGCGCGGTCCCCGCGATGGTGCCCGCCACGTGCGTGCCGTGGCCGTTGCCGTCGTCGGCGCTGTCGTCGTTGTCCACCGCGTCGAAGCCGGACGTCGCGCGGCCGCCGAAGTCCTTGTGGGTCGTGCGTATGCCGGTGTCGATGACGTACGCCGTCACCCCCTCGCCGGCGCTGTCGGGGTAGCTGTACTTCTTGTCGCCCGCCTTGGCCGTCTGGTCGATCCGGTCCAGTCCCCATGAGGGCGGGTTGTCCTGAGTGGCGTTGATGGTGAACTTCTTGTTCTGCACGACCTTGCCGACGGCCGGGTCCGCGGCGAGCCGCTTGGCCCCGGTCTCGCTCAGGCCCGAGGCCGAGAAGCCGTTGACCCCGGAGCTGTAGGTGCGCTTCAGCTCGCCTCCGTACTTCTTGGCCAGCTGTTCCTTGTTCGCGGATGCGTCGAGTATGACGACGTAACTACCGCTGATCGCGCCGGGAGCGCCCAGTCCGTACACCGTGCCTTCGGACGGTGTCGCCGCCCCTGCTAAGGGGGTGGCGATCAGGGCCACGGCGGCCGCGGCGGCGGCTCCCGTGCCGACCGCCGCGTACCGGAAAGTGCGCGAGCGCTTGTGAGTTGCCATCTGGAGAGTTCTCCTCATGCTGACGTGTGGGGCGTCAAACCTTCTGGAGAACCCTGTTCCGATTGACAGGCGCAAATCAAGAACGCCTCGGCGTTGCGGGGCTGTTCAACAAGGTTTCTTAAAAGGCTCCCCGCATCGCCTTCACCTCGTACATGGGTTCACACGAACTCCTGCACGATTTCAACACGTTCACGAGCGACCCGCGTACTTCTTCAACTCCCGGTGGGCCAGCGAGCGCTGGTGCACCTCGTCCGGTCCGTCCGCCAGCCGCAGCGTCCGCGCCGCCGCCCACAGCTCGGCCAGCGGGAAGTCCTGGCTCACCCCGCCCGCGCCGTGCAGCTGCACCGCGTCGTCCAGGATCCGCACCACCGCCCGCGGGGTCGCGATCTTGATGGCCTGGATCTCGGTGTGCGCACCCCGGTTGCCGACCGTGTCCATCAGCCAGGCCGTCTTCAGCACGAGCAGCCGCAGCTGCTCCACCGTGACCCGGGCGTCCGCGATCCAGTTCTGTACGACACCCTGCGCGGCCAGCTCCTTGCCGAAGGCCGTACGGCCCACAGCGCGCCGGCACATCAGCTCGATGGCCCGCTCCGCCATGCCGATCAGCCGCATGCAGTGGTGGATCCGGCCCGGGCCGAGCCGGGCCTGGGCGATCGCGAAGCCGGTGCCCTCCTCGCCGATCAGGTTCGCGGCCGGGACCCGGGCCCCGTCGAAGACCACCTCGGCGTGGCCGCCGTGGTCGTGGTCCTCGTACCCGTACACCGTCATCGCCCGGCGCACCTCGACGCCCGGGGTGTCGCGCGGGACCAGGATCATCGACTGCTGGCGGCGCGGATCGGCGCCTTCCGGATCGGTCTTGCCCATGACGATGAAGATCGCGCAGTCCGGGTTCATGGCCCCGGAGATGAACCACTTGCGCCCGGTGACGACGTACTCGTCACCGCTCGCGGAGCGCTCGATCCGGGTCTCGATGTTCGTCGCGTCCGAGGAGGCCACCTCGGGCTCGGTCATCGCGAAGGCGGACCGGATCTCGCCTGCCAGCAGCGGCTGGAGCCACTGCTTCTTCTGCTCCTCGTTGCCGAACTGCGCCAGCAGTTCCATGTTCCCGGTGTCCGGGGCCGCGCAGTTGGTCGCCATCGGCGCCAGGTGGGGGCTGCGGCCGGTGATCTCGGCGAGCGGGGCGTACTGGAGGTTGGTCAGCCCCGCGCCGTGCTCGGGATCAGGAAGGAAGAGGTTCCAGAGGCCCTGACGGCGTGCCTCGGCCTTCAGTTCACCGAAGACGGCCGGGGTGTCCCAGGGCGAGGCCAGCCGCGCGCGCTGCTCGGCGGCGACGGGTTCCGCCGGGTAGACGTACTCCTCCATGAACGCGAGCAGCCGTTCGCGGAGTTCCTCGGTGCGGGCGTCGAATGCGAAATCCATGGGTGTGTCTCAGCCTTCCTGGAGTTCCTGGAGGGTGGTCAGGCCGTGCTCGATGAAGACCGGGACCAGTTCGCCGATCCGGTCGAAGCCCGCGCCCACCGTCTGCCCGAGCGTGTAGCGGTAGTGGATGCCCTCGAGGATCACCGCGAGCTTGAACCAGGCGAACGCGGTGTACCAGGCGATCGCGCCGGTGTCCCGGCCGGAGCGGGCGGCGTACCGCTCGATCAGCTCGGCCGGCGCCGGATGGCCGGGCGCGCCGCTCGTCGTGCTGACCGGGGAGTCGGTCAGCCCCAGGTCCGAGCTGTACATCACGAGCAGCCCGAGGTCGGTCAGGGGATCGCCGAGCGTGGACATCTCCCAGTCCAGCACCGCCCGGATCGTGTCGTCCGGACCGCCGATCAGCACGTTGTCCAGGCGGAAGTCGCCGTGCACCACGGTCGGGGCGGGGGAGTCGGGCAGGGCGCGGCCGAGCGCGCCGTGCAGCTCGTCGATCCCCGCGAGCTCCCGCCCCCGGGAGGCCGCGAGCTGCTTGCCCCAGCGGCGCAGCTGCCGGTCGAGGAAGCCCTCGGGCCGGCCGAAGTCGCCCAGGCCCACCGACTCCGGATCCACCGCGTGCAGGTCGACCAGGGTGTCGACCAGGCCCAGGACCGCCCGCCGGGTGCGCTCGGGGCCGATCGCGGCGAGCTGGCCGGCCGAGCGGTAGGGCACTCCGTCCACGTACTCCATGACGTAGAACGGCGCCCCGAGGACCGACTCGTCCTCGCACAGCAGCACCGTCTCCGGCACCGGCACGGCCGTGCCGTGCAGTGCCCGGATCACCCGGTGCTCGCGCCGCATGTCGTGCGCCGTGGCCAGGACGTGGCCGAGCGGCGGGCGGCGCACCACCCAGCGGGCGGTCCCGTCGGTGATCTCGTACGTGAGATTCGACCGGCCGCCTTCGATCAGCCGGCCGCGCAGTGCCCCGGCCACGAGCCCCGGCCGCGCCCGGTCGAGATGACCGCGCAGCCGCTCCAGATCGAGGCCCAGGGGGCCGGCTGAAGCGGACGCTGACGCTGAGGTCATGGTGCGCACCTCCGTACGGAGTGGACGAGGACGAGACGAACGAGAGACATCATGCCGACCAGTCGGTATGTCGTCCAGTGCGCGGGGTGGACGAGTGCGGGCCGGAGGGGATCCTCCGGCCCGTCGGCGGGTCAGAACGGCGGCGTCACGCGTGGCAGAGGATCGGCGTCCCGCCGTTCATCACGGTCATGTCCTGGAGCACCGTCAGTATGTTCAGCGGCACCCCTTCCGGCTCGCCGGCCAGCTCCGCGTACGCCCGGTGCAGGTTCGCCACCAGCCGCTCGCTCTCCCGCCAGGACCCGAACTCGCCGAGATCGGCCTCGCGGGCCACCTCCAGCGGGGTCAGCCCCTTCGCCCGGCCCTCCCCGGCGAGCTCGGCGACGTACCGCAGATAGCGCTCGGTGGCCTCGTAGGCGGACGGGTCCGTCAGCGGCCCGTGACCCGGTACGACGGTCTCCGCGCCCAGCGAGCGCAGCAGCTCCAGCGCCCGCAGCGAACCGGCCAGAGAGCCCATCGCCAGGAACGGCGTGCCCTCGGCGAAGACCAGGTCGCCGGTGAAGACGGTCCGCTGCCGCGGGAGCCACACGATCGAGTCCCCGGTGGTGTGCGCGACGCCCGGGTGGATGACCTGCACCTCCGTCTCGCCGAGGTGGAGGGTCATCCGGTCGGTGTACGTGAGGTCGGGTGCGGTGATCTCGATCGCGCCGAAGTCGGTCGCCGGCCAGATCATCTCCAGCTGGTGCCCGGCGGCGAGCTGCTCGGTGCGCGCGTTGTCGTGCCCCAGGATCAGGGCCTCGGGGGCGAAGACACCGTTGCCGTACGTGTGGTCGCCGTGGTGGTGGGTGTTGACCACCGTGCGCGGCAGCGGCACCCCGGCCGCCACGACCGCCTCGCGCAGGGCCAGCGCCCGCCGCTCGGTGGCCGCGGTGTCGATGAGCAGGGTCCGGCCGCCGTCGTTCACGAAGCCGGCGTTGTTGAGGCACCAGCCCCCGTCCGGCTGGACGTAGGCGTACACCCCGGCCGCAGGCTGGACGAGGTACGGCTCTTCGGCGGTCATGTGTGCTCTCCCCGGGTGGCTTTGACGGGCGTTCGGCATCCTGCCAGTCGCGGCGGCGCGAGGGGAGGGCGGGGCGGCGGGCGTTGCGGGGCGGGTGGGGCCAGTTCGGCGCGGGGCTGTGGTTCCGGCGGGGCGGGGGTGACGGTGCCCCAGTCGGCAGGAGGGCCCGTGACGGGCGGTCGGGAGGCGGGGAGGGCGGGCCGCTGGGGCTGCCTTGGCTGCACCCCGGTGGGGATTTCGTGCTCCCGGTTCTGCGGCTTCCGCCCACACCCCCGGTCGGCATTTCGTGCTCCCGCCCGCCGGGCCCCGGCCCGCGGCGCGGCGGGGTCAGAAGATGACCGCCACCGCGGAGACCGACAGGGCCACCGTGCACGCCACCGCCGCCAGTGCCCACCGCGGGGCGAGCCCGGGCGGCCGGTCCGCCGCCAGCTGCCGCAACCGCCGGTGCGCGACCCCGAGGAACGCCAGCCAGATCAGCGCGATCGCCGCCGCCCCGATCACCTCCAGCGGCGAGCCCGACCCGCGCAGCGCCGCCCGCAGCGCCAGCACCGCCGTCACCGAGCACGCCAGCGTCGTACGCCGCCACGCGAGGCGGGTCCGCTCGGGCTGCAGCCCCGCGTCGCGGCCCGTCGTACCGGAGGCCGTCACCGACTGCTCGTCCAGCCCAGCAGCACCACCAGCACCATCGACACGGCGACCAGCCCCACCCCCAGGCTCAGCACCACCGGGAACCGGGACAGCGGCAGGTCCTCGCCCCGCCGCATCGCCCGCTCGCACCGCACCCAGTGGTTCACCGCGCGCAGCGCACAGGCCGCCCCCACCGCGAGCAGCGAGAGGGCCATCCCGACCCGCACCCCCCAGCGCAGGTCGGGCAGGAACTGGTCCACCGCGAAACCGCCGCCCACCAGGGCGAGGGCGGTCCGGATCCAGGCCAGGAAGGTCCGCTCGTTGGCCAGCGAGAACCGGTAGTCGGGGGTCTCGCCCTCGTCCCTCAGCCGCTGCGGCGCGAACCAGAGGCGCACGTCCTTGACGAAGTCGATCACCCGATCAATCTACTGGGGGGACTCCCGGTGCGCGCGCAGCCGCCGGTACGCCTCCAGCCCGTCCGGCACCCACTCCCACTCCCCGGCCGCGACCCGCTCCGCCAGCTCCTCCTCCGAGAGCCACGCGTGCCAGGCCACCTCCGACTCCTGCGGCCGCACCGGCAGATCGCAGCGCACCTCGTGCACGTACGACCACCAGGCCCCGCCCGGCCCCTCGTACAGGAACTTGAACAGCGGCACCGGCTGCGCCAGCCCCGCCACGCCCAGCTCCTCCTCCGCCTCCCGCAGGGCGGCCCGCGCGTAGCTCTCGCCGGCGCCCAGCACCCCGCCCACGAACATGTCGTAGGCCGACGGGAAGACCAGCTTCGACGCCGTCCGCCGGTGGACGAAGATCCGCCCATGCGCGTCCCTGGCCTGCACGAACACGCACCGGTGGAGCAGCCCGCCCGCGTACACCTCGCCCCGCGGCGCCTGCCCCGTCACCCGGTCGTCCCGGTCCACCACGTCCAGCACTTCATCAGCAGCAGTCACACGGTTCATCCAACCACCGCTGTTGACTGGTTACCGCTCCGTAGCCAAGGATCTGCCCCACCACCGACCGGAGGACGGGTTCGCCATGACGTACGACGCAGACGTGATCGTGATCGGGGCCGGGCTCGCGGGCCTCGCGGCCACCGCCGAGCTCGTCGACGCGGGCCGGAAGGTCGTCCTGCTCGACCAGGAGCCCGAGCAGTCGATCGGCGGCCAGGCGCACTGGTCCTTCGGCGGGCTGTTCTTCGTCGACTCGCCCGAACAGCGGCGGATGCGGATCAAGGACAGCCGCGAGCTCGCCCTCCAGGACTGGCAGGGCACCGCCGGCTTCGACCGCAAGGAGGACGCCTGGCCGCGCCGCTGGGCCGAGGCCTACGTCGACTTCGCGGCGGGCGAGAAGCGGCCCTGGCTGCACGCCCAAGGCGTCCGTTTCTTCCCGGTGGTCGGCTGGGCGGAACGCGGCGGCTACGACGCGAACGGGCACGGGAACTCGGTCCCCCGCTTCCACATCACCTGGGGTACCGGGCCCGGCCTGGTCGAGCCCTTCGAGCGGCGGGTCCGCGCCGGGGTGGCCCGCGGCCTCGTCCAGCTCCGGTTCCGCCACCGGGTCACCGGGCTCGCCCGGACGGCCGGCGCCCTGGACACCGTCACGGGCGAGATCCTGGAGCCCTCCGACGCCGTACGGGGCACCGCGAGCGGCCGCGAGCGCACCGGGGACTTCTCGCTCCGGGCCCAGGCGGTGATCGTGACCAGCGGCGGGATCGGCGGCAACCACGACCTCGTACGCAAGCAGTGGCCGGCGCGGCTCGGCACCCCGCCGCAGCGGATGCTCTCCGGGGTCCCGGCGCACGTGGACGGCCTGATGCTGGGCATCGCCGAGGAGGCCGGCGCCAGCCACATCAACAAGGACCGCATGTGGCACTACACCGAGGGCATCGAGAACTGGAACCCGATCTGGTCCCGGCACGGCATCCGCATCCTGCCCGGCCCGTCCTCGCTCTGGCTGGACGCCACCGGCAGGCGGCTGCCCGTACCGCTCTTCCCCGGATTCGACACCCTCGGCACCCTCGACCACATCATGAAGACCGGCCACGACCACACCTGGTTCGTGCTCAACCAGCGGATCATCGGCAAGGAGTTCGGCCTCTCGGGCTCCGAGCAGAACCCGGACCTGACGGGCAAGTCGATCCGCGACGTCATCGACCGGGCGCGGCAGGCCGTACCGGGACCGGTGAAGGCCTTCATGGACAACGGCGCGGACTTCGTCGTCGAACGCGACCTCGCCTCGCTGGTGCGCGGCATGAACGCGGTCACCAAGGAGGACCTGCTCGACGAGGAGACCGTCCGCCGCGAGATCGTGGCCCGGGACCGGGAGATCGCCAACCCGTTCACCAAGGACCTCCAGGTGACGGCCATCCACGGTGCCCGCAAGTACCTCGGCGACAAGCTGATCCGCACCGCCGCCCCGCACCGGATCCTGGACCCCAAGGCGGGCCCGCTGATCGCGGTACGCCTCTCCATCCTGACCCGCAAGTCCCTGGGCGGCCTGGAGACCGACCTGTCCTCACGGGTCCTCACCGGGTCCGGCGACCCGCTGCCGGGCCTCTACGCGGCGGGCGAGGCGGCCGGCTTCGGCGGCGGCGGGGTCCACGGCTACCGCGCCCTGGAGGGCACCTTCCTCGGCGGCTGCATCTTCTCGGGCCGCGCGGCCGGTCGCGCCGCGGGCAGGGCGGTGGGCTGAAGCCGGCTCCGGCCCCTCGCCGCGCTGCCCTAGGGCAGCGGCAGGCGTTCGACGACCCGGAAGCGTTCCGCGACGACCAGTGTGTCGTCGGCCACCGTGAACCCCGGGTCGCCGAGGACCTCCCGTATCTGCGGCCCGTGCCAGTACCGCTCGTGGGAGGAGCGCCATTCGGCCACAGACGTGTACCCCTCGCCCTCGTCCACGGCGTGCCCGAGGTCCACCTCCGCGAGCGGCAGCACCCGTACGTCCGTCACCTCCAGGACGGCCACCGGACGCTCGGCGGAGTCCATGACCGCCATCTGCCCGCCCACCACCGGCAGGGGGTCGCCGGTGACCTCGTATTCGGTCAGCAACCCGGTCGTCGTGGTCTTCGCGCCGCTCAGCACCGCTGCCACCAGGGTGTCGCGCAGCGGCCCGGGGAAGGCGAACAGGGCCGGCGGGAGAGCGTCGTACGTCGTCATGGGCCCACCCTACGGTCGCGCCGGCAGTGGCCGCGAACAGGTTTGAGCGCCTCAACTGGCGTCATGTACATACCAGTTGAAACGCGCCACGCGGTGGACTGGACCTTGACGCGGAGCTGTACCTACCGCTTTGCTGTGCGTGATCATCCAGCCGAACCGTCCGCCCGCGCCCGTGCCCTGGAGGGAATCCCGCGGATGTCCCCGCCTCCGCCGCCCCTCGGCCGCGCCCGCAAGCGGGACGCCCAGCTCTTCGACCCGGCCCTGTGCGACACCGAGCTGGTCGACGTACGCGCCCAGTTCACCCAGGGTCGCTGGGCCAAGGCCCGCTCCCTCCTCGTCGGCACCGGCGACGACTGGGACCGCCGCGGCCACCGCGTCGTCGTCCTGGCCGAGACCCCGGCGGCCACCGCCTGGGCCCGCGAATGGCTGCTCGCCGAACCCGAGAGCGCCGACGCCGCCACCCTCCTCGCCTGCGCCGCCGTCTTCACCGCCCTGCGCCGCAAGGGCACGCCCGAGGCCGCCGAGGAGGCCTGCCGCCGGGCCGCCGCCCTGCTCCCCACCGACCCCACCCCCTGGCTGGCGCTGCTCATGCTCTCCCGTGCCTTCGGCACCGAGGAGGAGTTCAGCCGCCACTTCGACCAGGTCCGGGCCCGCCACCGCGAACACCACCACGCCCACCACCTGATGGTCGCCAAGCTGGCCGAGCACACCCCCGGCTCCGGCCACGACCCGCTCCACGAGGCCTACGACTTCGCCGCCTGGGCCGCCGAGGAGTCCCCGGCCGACTCCCCGCTCGCCGTCCTCCCGGTCATCGCCCACGCCGAGCGCTACCGGGTGCTCGCCGCCACCGAGGGCCGCACGCCCGACGGGGCCGCCGCCCACTGGTCGAGCCGCCGCGCCCGCCAGGTCCTGCGCTCCGCCTTCGACTGGTGGCTCGAATGGGAACGCGAGGACCACCCCCGCAACCGGGTCGACCTCAACTTCCTCGCCCACGCCAAGCTCTGCGAGGGCCGCCCGGCCGAAGCCGCCGCCCTCTTCCACCGCATCGGCAGCCACGCCACGCCCGCCCCCTGGTCCTATCCGGACCTCGACCCCCGCAAGGCCTTCCTCGCCGCCCGCAGCGCCGCGCTCGGCACGGCCTGACGCACACCCCCGCTCGACCGCACCCCGGCACTCCTGCTCGACAGCACTCCCGCTCGACTGCACGCCGCTCGATCGCACCCCCGCCCCACAGCACCCCGCTCCGCTCGACCTCCCCCCGAAAGGACACCCCGCCATGGCGACGGGCAGATCCAACACGCTCAGCACCGCGCCCGAGATCCGCACCTACAAGGGCCAGGACCGCGCCCTGCGCGCCGACCGACTCGGCACCGCCGGCCTGCTGCTCTCCGTACTCGCCGCAAGCGCCCCGCTGATGGTGGTCGCCGGCGTGATGCCCACCACCTTCGGCGTCATGGGCGTCGTCGGCCAGCCGCTGCTGTTCGTGATCCTCGGCATCGTGCTCGCGCTCTTCAGCATCGGCTACGCCGAGATGAGCCGGCACGTCCACAACGCCGGCGCCTTCTACGCGTACATCGCCCGCGGTCTCGGCCCCACCGCGGGCGCCGGTGCCTCGCTCGTCGCCCTCGTCGCGTACAGCGCCATGCAGGTCGGTGTCTACGGCATCCTCGGCTTCGAGATGTCCGGCCTCTTCGCCAGCTACCTGCACATCACCGTCGCCTGGTGGATCCCGGCCCTGGCCGCCGTCGCCGTCACCGGCGCGCTCGGCTGGCTCAAGATCGACCTCAACGCCCGGGTCCTCGGCGTCCTCCTCCTCATCGAGTGCGCCCTCGTCGTCGTCTTCGACGTCGCCGCCCTCGGCGACCCCGGCCCCGAAGGCCTCTCGATGCACGCCTTCAACCCCGACACCCTCGGCGGCGCCGGACTCGGCACCGCCCTCTGCTTCTGCATCGCCGCCTTCGTCGGCTTCGAGCAGTCCCCGGTCTACGCCGAGGAGACCAGCAAGCCCCACATCGTCGTCTCCCGTGTGATGTTCCTCGCCGTCGGCTTCGTCGCCCTCTTCTTCGCGTTCAGCGCCTGGGCCCTCACCGTCGCCACCGGCCCCTCCGAGGTCGTCAAGACCTCCGCCGGGGCCGGCCCCGGCCTGCTCTTCCAGCTCACGGAGGGCCGCCTCGGCACCACCTTCACGGACGTCCTGCACGTCCTCTTCGTGACCGGCATGTTCGCGGCCATGCTCAGCTTCCACAACGTGGTCGCCCGCTACGCCTTCGCCATGGGCCGCGAGGGCCTGCTCCCGGCGGCCTTCGGCCGGACCAGCGCGGGCACCGGCGCCCCCGCCACCGGCTCGCTCCTGCAGACCGTCATCGCCACCCTCGTCGTCCTCGCCTTCGCCTTCACCGACGACAAGCCGGCCGGCGACCCCACCACGCCCGTCCTGCACCTGTTCACCTGGATGGGCAGCGTCGGCGCCCTCGGCGTGACCCTTCTCATGGCCGCCGCCTCCTTCGCCGTCATCGCCTTCTTCGTCCGCCGCGGCACCGCCGGGGCGCAGGTCTGGCGGCTCGTCGCGGCCGGCGCCGCCGGGGTCGCGCTGCTCGGCATCGCCGTGTACACGGTGAAGGACTTCGGCGTCCTGATCGGTGCCGAGGAGGGCTCCGCGCTCAGCTGGCTCCTGCCCGGGATCACCGGCGCCGCCGTCGTGGCCGGGCTGCTGTACGGGGTCGTCCTGCGCAGCAGCCGCCCCGAGGTGCACGCCCGCATCGGCCTCGGGAACGAAGCCTTCCGCCTCGATCAGGCGGCGGAGGCCGCCCCGCGCGACTGACCTCCACGGCCTCGCTTTCGTGCTCGTACGAAGCCCCCGGTACCTGTTTCCATGGTCGCCGGGGGCTTCTGTGCGCGGAGGTCGGGTTTTGGCCGTGGCCGGGGGCTCATGGTCTCCTGGGGCGACAAAACCACCGGACCGCCCCACAGGTGACACCACCCAGCTCCCCTGCGCGGCGGTCCGGACCTGCCTGTCCCACCCACGAAGGCGAAGTCCTACATGAGTGACCGCACCTTGACCGAGGCCCCGGCCCCGGCGTCCTCCCGCCACGTCGACGCCGGTGACGAGGGCTACAGCAAGGACCTCAAGTCCCGCCACATCAACATGATCGCGATCGGCGGGGCGATAGGCACCGGCCTGTTCCTCGGCGCCGGCGGCCGCCTCGCCAATGCGGGCCCCTCCCTCGCGATCGCCTACGCGGTGTGCGGCATCTTCGCCTTCTTCGTCGTCCGGGCCCTCGGCGAGCTCGTGCTCTACCGGCCCTCCTCCGGCGCGTTCGTCTCCTACGCGCGCGAGTTCATGGGGGAGAAGGGCGCCTACACGGCCGGCTGGCTGTACTTCCTGAACTGGTCCACGACCACCGTGGCCGACATCACCGCCGCCGCGACCTACGCGCACTTCTGGTCCATGTTCACCAGCGTCCCGCAGTGGGTCCTGGCCCTGATCGCCCTCGCCGTGGTCCTGACCGCGAACCTGATCTCGGTGAAGTACTTCGGCGAGATGGAGTTCTGGTTCTCCCTGGTCAAGGTCGCCGCCCTGGCGGTCTTCCTGCTCGTCGGCATCTACCTGGTCGCCACCAGCCACGAGATCGACGGACACACCCCGGGCCTGTCCTCCATCACCGACAACGGCGGCATCTTCCCGTCCGGCATGCTCCCGATGCTCCTGCTGCTCCAGGGCGTGGTCTTCGCGTACGCCTCCGTGGAGCTGTGCGGCGTCGCCGCCGGTGAGACCGAGAACCCCGAGAAGATCATGCCGAAGGCGATCAACTCGATCATGTGGCGTGTCGGCCTCTTCTACGTGGGCTCCGTCATCCTGCTCGCGCTGCTGCTGCCGTACTCCGAGTACTCCTCCGACCAGAGCCCCTTCGTCACGGTCTTCGACAAGCTCGGCATCCCGGGCGCCGCGGGCGTCATGAACCTGGTCGTCCTGACCGCGGCCCTCTCCAGCCTGAACTCCGGCCTCTACTCCACCGGCCGCATCCTGCGCTCGATGGCCATGTCCGGCTCCGCGCCGAAGTTCACCGCCCGCATGAACAAGGGCAAGGTCCCCTACGGCGGCGTGCTCTTCACCGCCGCCTTCGGCCTCGCCGGCGTCGGCCTGAACTACCTGATGCCGAAGGACGCCTTCGAGCTGGTGCTGAACTTCGCCTCGCTGGGCATCCTCGGCACCTGGGCGATGGTCATGATCTGCTCGCTGTTCTTCTGGCGCCGCGCGCAGCAGGGCACCCTGGAGCGCCCGTCCTACCGCCTGCCCTGGGCCCCGTACACGCAGATCGTCACGCTGGTGTTCCTGCTCGCCGTGCTGGTCCTGATGTGGTGCGACGGCGGCGTCGGCCGCACCACGGTCCTGTGCGTCCCCGTCATCGGGGCCGCCCTCGTCGGCGGCTGGTTCCTGGTCCGCCGCCGCGTGGCGGAGATCGCAGCCGGCCGCTGAGGCCTGTCGGCGGCCGTACCGGCCCCACGAAGAAGGACCCCGCCCGAGGCGGGGTCCTTCTTTTCGCTGCGGGGCTCCTTGCCGCGAGGCCGCGGATCAGGCCTTCTTGACCACGCTGGACTTCAGCTGCATGGCTCCGAAGCCGTCGATCCGGCAGTCGATGTCGTGGCCGTCCACGCCGTCGATGAGCCGGATGTTACGCACCTTGGTGCCGGCCTTGATCCCCGAAGGGCTCCCCTTGACCTTGAGCGCCTTGACGACGGTCACGGTGTCACCGTCGGTCAGCACGTTGCCGACGGCGTCCTTGACGACGCGCTCCCCGGCGCTCTCGCCGTCCTGCGCGCCACTCTCGCCGGGCACCCACTCGTGGCCGCACTCGGGGCACACCACGAGGGCGTTCATCTCGTAGGTGTACTCGCAGGAACATTTCGGGCAAGGCGGAAGATTCTCAATCACCCCTCCAGGATATCCCCACCCGGTCCGGGGCCCGGCTCCGCATATCAGGTCCCCAAACGCCGAGAACCCCACCGAAGTGGGGTTCTCGCTCTGTGTCCGAGGGGGGACTTGAACCCCCACGCCCGATAAAGGGCACTAGCACCTCAAGCTAGCGCGTCTGCCATTCCGCCACCCGGACAAGGTGTCTGTCTCGCGTCCCTCGCGGGCCGTTCCGACGTGGAAAACATTACCAAACATTCCGGGGTCCTCGATCACACCCCCCGACGGCCGGGGATCGCCCTTGGGGAGAGCTGCCCAAAGCGGGAGGATGGAGAGGCAGTCGGTTTACCGATCAGTGGGAGGAAGCAGCGTGAGCGAATCGAGCGCGGGCAGGACCGTCTCCGGCGAGGACGAGGTCGTCGACCTCTGCCGGGACCTCATCCGGATCGACACCAGCAACTACGGAGACCACTCCGGCCCCGGCGAGCGCAAGGCGGCCGAGTGGGTCGCGGAGAAGCTCGCCGAGGTCGGACTGGAGCCGCAGATCTTCGAATCCCACAAGGGGCGTGCCTCCACCGTCGCGCGCATCGAGGGGGAGGACCCGTCGAGGCCGGCGCTGCTGATCCACGGGCACACCGACGTCGTGCCCGCGAACGCCGCCGACTGGACGTACGACCCCTTCGCCGGCGAGATCGCGGACGGCTGCGTGTGGGGCCGCGGCGCCGTCGACATGAAGGACATGGACGCGATGACGCTGGCCGTCGTACGCGACCGGCTGCGCAGCGGCCGCAAGCCCCCGCGGGACATCGTGCTGGCCTTCCTCGCCGACGAGGAGGCGGGCGGCGTGTACGGCGCCCGGCACCTCGTGGACAAGCACCCCGGGCTGTTCGAGGGGGTCACCGAGGCGATCGGCGAGGTCGGCGGCTTCTCGTTCACCGTCAACGAGAACCTGCGGCTGTACCTGGTGGAGACCGCCCAGAAGGGCATGCACTGGATGCGGCTCACGGTGGACGGCACCGCGGGCCACGGCTCGATGACGAACAACGACAACGCCATCACGGAGCTGTGCGAGGCCGTGGGCCGGCTCGGCCGCCACCAGTGGCCGGTGCGGGTCACCAAGACCGTACGGTCCTTCCTGGACGAGCTCTCGGACGCGCTCGGCACCCCGCTCGACCCGGACGACATGGACGCGACCCTGGCCAAGCTCGGCGGCATCGCCAAGATGGTCGGCGCGACCCTGCGGAACTCGGCCGCCCCGACCATGCTCGGCGCCGGCTACAAGGTGAACGTCATCCCCGGCCAGGCCACCGCGCACGTCGACGGCCGTTTCCTGCCCGGCTACGAGGACGAGTTCTTCGCCGACCTCGACCGGATCCTCGGCCCGCGCGTGAAGCGGGAGGACGTGCACGGGGACAAGGCCCTCGAGACGGACTTCGACGGGAGGCTCGTCGACGCCATGCAGGGCGCCCTCAAGGCCGAGGACCCGATCGCGCGCGCGGTCCCGTACATGCTCTCCGGCGGCACCGACGCCAAGTCCTTCGACGACCTCGGCATCCGCTGCTTCGGCTTCGCTCCGCTCCAGCTGCCGCCGGAGCTGGACTTCGCCGGGATGTTCCACGGAGTGGACGAGCGGGTGCCGGTGGACGGGCTGAAGTTCGGCGTGCGCGTGCTCGACCGATTCATCGACAACTGCTGAGTTTCGGGAACGTGTGCGTTTTCCACTGAGAAGAGTGAATGCGCTCATACGCTCGTAGCCCTGGTGATCCCTCCTCGTTACAGGTGGTGCGGTCCGCGGCTGGGACCGCATTGCCAACTAGGAGGAACAATGTTCAAGAAGGTTGTCGCCGCTGCGGCTGCCACCGGTGGTCTGGTTCTCGCGGGTGCGGGCCTGGCTGTCGCCGACGCGGGTGCCCAGGGTGCGGCCATCGGCTCCCCCGGCGTCCTGTCCGGCAACGTCGTCCAGGTCCCGGTCCACGTTCCCGTGAACGTCTGCGGTAACACGATCAACGTGGTCGGCCTGCTGAACCCGGCCTTCGGTAACCACTGCGTCAACGCCTGACGCATCTGAAGTCTTGGGCCCCGGAGCGCATTCCAGCGCTCCGGGGCCGCCGGGCTTTTGGGGCCCGGCTGTTCGTACACAGCAGGGGGATTGATCACAGATGCGACGACAGGCAGCGGTCACCAGGAAGACCCTGATCACCATGGCGGCCGCGGGGGGTGTGCTCGCGCTGGGTGGGGGTTACGCACATGCGGACTCCGGCGCTTCCGGCCATGCCGCCAACTCCCCGGGCGTGCTGTCCGGGAACACCGTCCAGGCGCCCGTGGACGCTCCGGTGAACGTCTGCGGCAACACGATCACGGTCGTGGGGCTGCTGAATCCGGCCTTCGGGAACGGCTGTTCCCCTCACTCGGCCACGCAGGACCCCCAGCCCGGACACCCGGGCCAGCCCGGTCAGCCGGGCCAGCCCGGTCAGCCGGGCCAGCCCGGACACCCGGGCCAGCCGGGTCACCCGGAACAGCCCGAGGAGCCGGACGAGCCGTGCGACCAGGATGAGCCGGGCCACCCCGGACACCCCGGCACGCCGGGCCACCCCGGACAGCCGGGCAACCCCGGAAACCCGGGCACCCCGGGCCAGCCGGGTAACCCCGGGACCCCCGGTAACCCGGGGACGCCGGGTAACCCCGGGACCCCCGGTAACCCGGGGACGCCGGGTAACCCCGGGACCCCCGGAAACCCGGGCACGCCCGGCCACCCCGGCGGTGCCACCGGCCCCGGCACCGGCGGCGTCACTCCGGCCACGCACCCCGGCCAGGGGATCGCGCCCGCTCAGCACGCGGGGCTCGCCGCCACCGGCGCGGGAGACGTCCTCGGCGTGGGCCTCCCGCTCGCCGCCGGCACGCTGCTGGCCGGTGCCGTGCTCTACCGGCGCGCCCGCAACGCGGCCTGACCGGGCCCTCACGACGCGGGCCCCGGACTCGGGGCCCGCGTCACCAGGTCGCGCGGACCTGACGGATGATCCGGCGGCGCAGCCGCACGCGACGGCTGCCGTCCCGATGCAGGGTGAGTCGGTCGAGTTCCCAGTTCCCGTACTCGGCATGGTCGGTGAGCAGGCGGGTCGCCTCCTTGCGGGGCACACCGCGGGGCACGTACACGTCGACAAATTCGTATTCCGGCATCGAATCTATTGTGCGGGCAGACCCCTGCTACGGATAGCGTCTGCACTATGTCTGATGCCGCTCTGCCCAGTGTTGCCGAGGTACGCGCCGCCGCCGAGGCGGTCAAGGCCGCGCTCGACCGTCACCTCGCCGCGGTCGAGAGCAGGATCGGGGACGAGGACCCGGCCGTCTACGCCGCATTCAACGAACTCGCCGCCGCTGCCGAGGAGTACGACGAACTCCTCTACGACCGGTACGACGAGGTCACCCCCTTCGAGATCCCCACGCCCGAGGACGGTGTCCCGTACACCGGGCCCGCCGAGCCCGCCGCCTTCAGCGTGTTCATCCGCCGCGACTACGCCGTCGCCGAACCGCCGAGGCTCATCGCCCAGGCCGAGCGGGTCGCCGCGCACGACCGGGAGGCCGACCTCGTCCACGACGGCGGCACCGCCGGTGCGCTGGGCGTGCTCTTCGGGGAGTACGAGCCCGACGAGATCGCCTCCCGCTACAAGGAGTTCGGCCTGGAGGAGGGGGACTCCACCCTCTGGATCGCGGCCTCGGAGGAGGTCGCCGAACCGGGGGAGTGGCTGGGCTCGCCCTTCGGACACACCGATCCGCAGGACGTGCTGCACCGGTTCGACGTCAGCTCCGTCTTCGACGAGGAAGCCGACGACTTCGACGACGACGAAGAAGAGGAAGCGGAGGCGGAGGCGGACGAAGCGGAGGACGCGGGCGGCCATGCGGCGGCGCCGGGCCTGACGCCCGCCTGACCCCGGCCCGCACGCACGACACCGCGGCCCCCGACCCGGACAGGGCGGGGGCCGCGGTGCGCGCGGGTCACTCCGGCTGGTCCTGCGCCGCCGCCAGGGCCCGCAGCAGGCCGGTCAGCCGGGTCGTACGCGGCTTCGGCAGCACCTCCGCGACCGCGCGCGGCAGCGCCTGGTCGACGCCGTGCACCACGGACAGATGCCGCTCCGCCCGCCCGAACGCCGTGTACACCCAGTCCCGGGAGAGGGCCTGCGCCGCGTCACCGGGCAGCACGACGACCACGGCCGGCCAGCGCGCCCCGACGGCCTGGTGCGCCGTCACCGCCCAGCCGTGCCGCACCTGCGACTCCACCTGCTCCTTCGGTACGACGATCCGCGCGCCCGCGGCGTCCAGGTGCAGGCCCTGCGCGTCGGCCGACACCACCCGGGCCGGCACGGCCCGCCCGGGCGAGGGCACGTGGACGACGCGGTCGCCGGGATCGAAGCCGCCGAACCGGCCGGGGCCGGGGTTCAGCCGCTCCTTGAGGGCCGCGTTCAGCGCCCGGGTGCCCGCCGAGCCGCCGTGGCCCGGGGTGATCACCTGGACGGCATCCGCCGGGATCCCGAAGGCGCGCGGCACCGACTCGGCCACCAGCTGCACGGCGCGGTGCACGGCCTCCCCGGCGCCCTGCACCGGGACGATGACGACCTCCTTGCCGGGGGCTTCGACCTGGTTCAGCTCGCCGATCCCGACCCCGGAGACCAGCTCGCCGAGGGGGCCCGGGTCGGGCGTGCGGGAGACCAGCTGCGGGCAGGCCCGGGCCGCCAGCACATCGCCGAACACCCGCCCGGGCCCGGCGGATCCGAGCACCCCGGGGTCCCCGGACAGCACCAGCCGGGCCCCGTCGGGGACGGACTCGACGAGCGCGGCGGCGGTCTCCACGTCCAGCTGCGGGGCGTCGAGGACCACGAGCAGGTCCAGCGCGAACTGCCCGTCCGCGTCCCGTCCGGGCCCCTCCGTCCCGGCGAGCAGCCCGGCCACGGTGACGGCGCCCTGCGCGGGGGTGTGCGCGGCCAGGCAGACGCGCAGGCCCAGGTCGCGGCAGGCCGCCAGCAGGGCCAGCGGCTCGGTGCGGGCGGCCTCGCCGCCGGTGTGGGTGACCAGGCCGTGTCCGGAGACGGCGCGGATCAGGTCGGCGCCGGGGCCGGTGGCGGCCTTCTCCCAGTCCGCCGGGTCGTTGAAGGTGCTGGCCAGCCGGGCCAGGCCGTCGGCCAGGCTCTCCTCGGCGAGCGCGTACCCCTCCAGGCCGACGAGGACGCGTACGGGCTGCTCCTCGCCTTCGGCGACGGGCGGGCCGAGCGGTTCGTGGAACACGAGGACGGTGCCCTCGCCGATGGCCTGCTCCAGGGACGCGGCGGGATCCGGAACGCCGTACTGGGCGAGGGCGGATTCCAGGGTGGCGGCCTCCAGGGCGGTGTGTCCCTTGAGCGCGGCCTGCTCCAGCAGCCAGCCCACGAGGGCGGTGGCACGCCGCTCGTCGCCGGGACCGGCCTCGGGGCCGAGCAGGGCCCGGGCGAAGCCGTCGGCCTGGGCGGGGCGGACGCCGGCGACGGCGAGGAGCCGCCAGGGGTCGTGGGCGAGCTGCTCCGCGGCGCCTTCGCCGAGGGCGGTGGCGGCCGGCCCGGCCAGCGCCTCGGGGGCGCCGCCGCGAGCCAGTACGGAGCGCACGCCCTCGATGCCGGCTGCGGAGGGGGCGGGGGGTGCGGTGGGTGCGGAACGGGGGGTCGGGTGAGCGGCGGGGGCCGCGGCCCTGCGGGGTGCGGTCGGAGCCTCGTCGAAGTACACCGGGGAGGCCTTCTCCCCGCTCTCCACGGCCCGTACGGCGGCCAGCAGATCGGCGGCCTTCCCGCTGAGCTTGGCTCCGGCGTCGACGGGCCCCTGCCGCTCCGCCTTGCGGCGGGCGATGCGCTCCCGTTCGATCTTCTGCGCGGCCAACTCCGCCTCGGCCTCACTGAGCACGGGCGCCGCAGCCTCACCCTCCCCCTCTGCGGGGCCGCCGCTGCCCGTCCCGGCCTCCTCTGCGGGGCCGCCGCTGCTCGTCCCGGCCTCCGCCGCGGGGTCCTGCGCCGTCCCCTCGGCTTCCGGTCGGCCGGGTACCTCGGCATCGGGCTCGGCGGCGGTGTCCTGGTCGGCGTGACCGTCGCCGGTGCTCGTCCCTGCGGGGCCTTCCCCCACCCCGCCCCTTCCCGAAACCCTGGGCTCCGCCCCCGGCCCCCCGTCACCGGCGGCCTGCGGCTGCGCCGCTCCCGCGTCGCCGTCCGCACCCCCGGCTTCGCCGGAGTGCGCCGGCTCGCCACCGGCGGCTTGCTGTTGCGGCGCGTCCACGGGATCGCCGGGGGGCTGTGGCTCCCCGCCGGGGTGCGGCCGGGCTGCTTCCGCCGCCCCGGCTTCGCCGTCAGCCGCGGTCTGCGGGTGCGCCGTCACCGGGTCGGCGGCTTCGCCGGAGCGGGACGAGTCCCCGGCGGCCTGCGGCTCCGGCGCGGTGGGGTCCTCCGTGGGGGTGGCCGCCTCGGCCCGGGGGCCGGGGGTGGGGTCCTCCGTGGGGGTGGCCGCCTCGGCCCGGGGGCCGGGGGTGGCCGGGTCCTCCGCGGAAGCGGCTTGGCGGTCCGTACTCACAGCGTGCTCCAGTCCTGATCGGGATAGCGATGCACAGGCGCCGAAACGTCGTCCAGCGCCTGGCAGATCTCCTCCGGAAGACTAAGGGCCTCCACCGACAAAGCCGCCTCGAGCTGCGCGGACGTCCGCGCGCCGACGATCGGCGCGACCACCCCCGGCCGGTCCCGGATCCACGCCAGGGCCACCTGGAGCGGGGTCACGGCCAGGCCCTGGGCCGCCGTCGCCACCGCGTCCACGATGCGGCTCGCGGCGTCGTCCAGGTACGGGTCCACGAAGCCGGCCATGGTCGGCGAGGCTGCCCGCGAGTCCGCCGGGGTGCCGTCCCGGTACTTGCCCGTCAGGACGCCGCGGCCCAGCGGGGAAGAGGGGAGCAGCCCGACGCCGAGGTCCAGCGCCGCGGGGAGGACCTCGCGCTCCACGCCCCGCTGGAGGAGGGAGTACTCCATCTGCGTCGACGCCAGCCGGGTCCGCACCCCCGGGGTGGCGAGCTGCCAGGTCGCCGCCTTCGCCAGCTGCCAGCCGCTGAAGTTCGACACCCCCGCATACCGGGCCCGGCCGCTGCTCACCGCCAGGTCCAGCGCCTGGAGGGTTTCCTCCAGCGGGGTCCCCGGGTCGAAGGCGTGGACCTGCCAGAGGTCCACGTAGTCGGTGCCCAGGCGGGCCAGCGAGTCGTCCAGCGCCGACAGGAGATGGCCGCGCGACCCGTCGACCCGGCGGTCGGGGTCCCGTACGGAGCCCGACTTGGTGGCGATCACCAGGTCCCGGCGGGGGACCAGCCCGCCCACCAGCTGCCCCAGGAGGTACTCGGCCTCACCGCCCCCGTACACGTCGGCGGTGTCGACGAGCGTCCCGCCCGCCTCCCAGAACGTCTTCAACTGCTCGGCAGCGCCCGACTCGTCCGGTCCCTCCGCGGTCCGGCCCCAGGTCAGCGTGCCGAGGCCGATCCGGGACACGCGCAGTCCGGTGCGGCCGAGATGCCTCTGCTCCATGAGCGCTGACCCTACTGGGGCACTGACGCGGGGAGCCCTGGCGCGCTACAGTCCCCGCAGACCTACGTTACTGATCGGTAAACCGGTAAGGGGACGACACATGCGGCTCGGCATCAATCTCGGCTACTGGGGCGCTGGCATGGACGCCGACAACCTCGCCGTGGCCCAGGAGGCGGACCGCCTCGGCTACGACGTCTGCTGGGCCGCGGAGGCCTACGGCTCCGACGCCCCGACCGTCCTCGCCTGGGTCGCCGCCCAGACCGAGCGCATCGACGTCGGCTCCGCGATCCTGCAGATCCCGGCCCGCCAGCCCGCGATGACCGCCATGACGGCCGCCACCCTCGACTCCCTCACCAAGGGCCGCTTCCGGCTCGGCCTCGGCGTCTCCGGCCCCCAGGTCTCCGAGGGCTGGTACGGCGTCAAGTTCGACAAGCCGCTCGCCCGCACCCGGGAGTACGTGGAGATCGTCCGCAAGGCGATGAGCCGCGAGCGGCTGAGCTACGAGGGCGAGCACTGGACCCTCCCGCTGCCCGGCGGCCCCGGCAAGCCGCTCAAGCTCACCGTGCACCCGGAGCGCGAGCACATCCCGCTCTACATCGCCGCCATCGGGCCGAAGAACCTGGAGCAGACCGGCGAGATCGCCGACGGCGCCCTGCTCATCTTCCCGGCCGCCGAGCACCTGGAGGCCACCGCGCTCACCCACATCCGGGCGGGCCGCGAGAAGGCCGGGCTGCCCCTGGAGGGCTTCGACGTCTGCCCGACCGTGCCGCTCGCCGTCGGCGACGACGTGACCGCCCTCGCCGACATGTTCCGCCCCTACACCGCCCTGTACGTCGGCGGCATGGGCAGCCGGAAGCAGAACTTCTACAACCAGCTCGCCCAGCGCATGGGCTACGAGAAGGAAGCCGCCGAGATCCAGGACAAGTACCTGGCGGGCGACAAGACGGGCGCCGCCGAGGCGGTCCCGCACTCGCTGATCGACTCCACCACCCTGCTCGGCTCCGTCGAGCGGATCGCGGACGGGATGCGGGCCTACGCCGAGGCCGGGGTCACCACCCTCACGCTCGCCCCGGCCGGGTTCACCCTGGACGAGCGGATCACGGCCCTGCGGGCCGGCACGGAGGCGATGGAGCTGGCCGGCCTGGCCTAGGGGGTGTCCGTCGGACGGAGTCCCGCGTCCGGAAATGGTCCTGCGGCCGTGGTGGGGGCTCGGGGGTCTTCCCCGCCACGGCCGACACAGCAAACAACGCGCGCGGCGCCCTCCGGGTTACGCCCGCGCGTCCACCCCTTCGCGTCGTTCATTCGGCCGATTGGTACGACCTATCGGTTGCCCGGCCCCCGGATCGGCCGTTGACTCGATGCATGCTCTCTGCCCGCAGCCTGTTCCAGGAGATCGTCGACCACGACGACTCGTTCCAGCTGTTCTGCTCCATCGCCGCCAGCGGGGAGTCGCAGGGCGGCTGGGAGAACGCCCGGATCGCGGCCCTGGTGCCCGACAGCATGCGCGAGCTCGCGCCCAAGATCGCCCGGCACGGCGCCGACGAGGACAAGCACGGCCGGATCTTCCAGGCCCTGCTCCGCAAGCGCGGCCTGCCGCCCGTCCCCGTGCCGCCCGAGACCGACTACACGATGCTGCTGGAGCGGCGCGGCATCGGCCTCGCGCACGAGAAGCTGCGCCGCGAAGAGCCGCTGACCGAGAGGGACATCGTCGTCTACCTCACGCACAGCCGGGTCACCGAACAGCGCGCCGCCGACCAGATGGTCATGCTCGTCCGGAAGTTCGGGGACCACCCCGAGGTCGGCAAGGCCATCCGCATGATCAGCCATGACGAGGACAACCACCTCGCCTACTGCCACGAGGAGCTGCTCCGCCTCGTGCGCGAGGGGCACGGCCGGACCATCCAGCACGTGCTGCGCGAGAGCGCCCTCGTCGAGATCTCCGTCTACCGGGACGTGAGCCTCGCCGTCATGGGCCACATGGGCCGGCTGCTGCGCTGGCCCGCCCCCAAGGCGGCCGCGCTGGCCGCCGGGATCCGCGGCGTGTACGCGTACGAACGGTTCGCCGGCTGGCACCGGATGATCAGCCTTCGCCCGCCGGAGCGGCGCGACGCGCTGGGCGGCGTACCAGTGGGCGCCACCGAGTTCGTCTAGCAGCCCGGGCGGCTACAGCCAGCCGCGGGTCTTGAACAGGCGGTGCAGGCCCAGACAGGTGGCCGCCATCACCAGCAGCACCCCCGGGTAGCCCCAGGCGTGCCTGAGCTCCGGCATGTGCTCGAAGTTCATCCCGTAGATCCCCGCCACCATCGTCGGGACGGCTGCCATCGCCGCCCAGGCCGAGATCTTGCGCATGTCGTCGTTCTGCCGGACGCCCATCTGCGCCAGGTGCGCGGCCAGCGCGTCCGACAGCAGCCGGTCCAGGCCCTCGATGTACTCGCTCGCCTTCGTCAGGTGGTCGGCGACGTCGCGGAAGAACGGCTGCGCGTGCTCGTGCACGAAGGGCACGTTCCCGAAGGCCAGGCGGTCCATCGGCTGGAGCAGCGGGCTCGTCGCCCGGCGGAACTCCAGCACCTGCCGCTTGAACCCGTAGATCCGGGCGGCGGTGTTCTTGGTGTCGGAGACGTGCGGCGCGAAGACCTCGGCCTCCACCTCCTCCAGGTCGGCCTGGAGCTCGGCCGCGACCTCGATGTAGTGGTCGACCACCGCGTCGGACACCGCGTACAGCACCGCCGTCGGACCGTGCCGCAGGACCTCCGGCTCCTGCTCCAGCCGATGCCGTACGGCGGTCAGCGCGGCCCCCTCGCCGTGCCGGACCGTGACCACGAAGGAGTCGCCGATGAAGAGCATCAGCTCGCCCGCGGTCACCGTGTCGGCGGCGTCGTCGTACGTCACCGGCTTGAGGACGACGAACAGGGAGTCGTCGTACACCTCGAGCTTGGGCCGCTGGTGCGCGGTCAGCGCGTCCTCCACCGCCAGCTTGTGGAGCCTGAACTCGCGGCTGACGTGCTCGAATTCCTCCTCCGTCGGCTCGTACATGCCGACCCAGAGGAAGGCGTCACCACTCGCCCGCGCCTCGTCCAGGGCGTCCGAGAGGTCCTCGGGCGCAGGGGAGCGGCGGCCGTCCCGGTACATGGCGCAGTCGACAATCACGAGAGGCATTCTCCCCTGCCCGCGCCCGGCCCGCACACGAGGCCGCCACCGCCCTCCTTCTCCCCGCCGGCAGCGCCTAGGCTTGCGTCATGGCCACGCTGATCCTCGTACGACACGGGCGGTCCACCGCCAACACCGCAGGGCTGCTCGCCGGATGGACCCCGGGAGTGGCCCTCGACGAACGCGGCGCCGAGCAGGCGGCTGCGCTGCCGGGGCGGCTCGCGGCGGTGCCGCTCGCCGCGGCCGTCACCAGCCCGCTGCAGCGCTGCCGGGAGACCCTCGCGCCGCTGCTCGCCGCGCGCCCGGAACTGGAGCTGCACACCGACGACCGGATCGGTGAATGCCACTACGGCGACTGGTCGAACCGCAAACTCTCGGAGCTCTCCGATGAACCGCTGATGAAGATCGTCCAACAGCATCCCTCGGCCGCCGCCTTCCCGGGCGGGGAGTCCATGCGCGCCATGCAGGCGCGCGCCGTGGACGCCGTACGGGAGTGGAACGCGCGGATCGAGGAGGAGCACGGGAGCGACGCCGTCTTCCTGATGTGCTCGCACGGGGACGTCATCAAGTCCCTTGTCGCGGACGCCCTGGGCATGCACCTGGACCTCTTCCAGCGCATCCACGTGGACCCCTGCTCGGTCACGGCCGTCCGCTACACGCCGACGCGGCCGTTCCTGCTCCGGCTCGGCGACACCGGGGACTTCGGCTCGCTCGCCCCGCGCCCGGCCCGCGCGCCGGACGCGGCCGCGGCGGACACCGAGACCTTCGAGAGCGCGACCGAAGACGGCGGGAACGCCGTCGTGGGCGGCGGCGCGGGCGCGGCGTGATCGAACGGCGCAGTAGGGTGGACTGGCCCAAATAAAAGAGCACAGCCGCACGCGCGCAGCCCCTGCCGCCGAGACTTGGAGACTGGACGTGCCCCGTCAGGTGTTCCTCTACGACCCGCCGGACCGCTTCGTGGCCGGCACGGTCGGCCTTCCGGGACGCCGTACGTTCTTCCTGCAGGCCTCGTCCGGGCCCCGCGTCACCAGCGTCTCCCTGGAGAAGACCCAGGTCGCGGCGCTGGCCGAGCGGATGGACGAGCTGCTGGACGAGGTCGTACGGCGCACCGGGGGCAATGCCCCGGTCCCGGCCGTCGCCCCCGCCGAGGCCACCGACACCGCGCCGCTGGACGTTCCGGTCGACGAGGAGTTCCGCGTCGGCACCATGGCCCTGGCCTGGGACGGCGAGGAACAGCGGATGATCGTCGAGGCGCAGGCGCTGGTGGAACTCGACGCCGACTCGGAGGAGGATCTCGCCGAGGCGGAGGAGCGGCTGCTCCAGGACGAGGAGAACGGCCCGCCGATGCTGCGGGTCCGCCTCTCAGGCGCCCAGGCCCGGGCCTTCGCCAAGCGGGCTCTGGACGTGGTCAACGCCGGCCGGCCGCCGTGCCCGCTGTGCAGCCTGCCGCTGGATCCCGAGGGTCACGTGTGCCCGCGCCAGAACGGCTACCGGCGCCAGGCGTGACCGTCATGGGGGAGCGTGAGGAGCTGCTCGCCAAGGGTGAGCTCACCGTCGTCGGCCGGATCAGCGAGGCGTCCAACGCCGTGCTGCTGTGCACGGTGACGTACGGGGACGAGAGCGCCGACTGCGTGTACAAGCCGGTCAAGGGCGAGCGCCCGCTGTGGGACTTCCCGGACGGGAGCCTGGCGCAGCGGGAGGTCGCCGCCTATCTGGTCTCCGAGGCCACGGGATGGGGCCTGGTGCCGCCGACCGTGCTGCGCGACGGGCCGTACGGCGAGGGCATGGTCCAGCAGTGGATCGAGTCCACGCCCGCCGAGGAGGGTCCGGGGGACTCGCAGGAGTCTGACGAGAGCGGCCTGCTGGCCCTCGTCGAGGGCGAGGAGGCGGGGGAGGGCTGGAAACCGGTCGCCCTCGCCGACGTGGGGGAGGGCCGCACCGCCCTGCTCGTGCACGCCGACGACCCGCGGCTGCGCCGGCTCGCCGTCCTCGACGCCGTGATCAACAACGGCGACCGCAAGGGCGGCCACCTGCTGCCCGCGCCCGACGGACGGCTCTACGGCATCGACCACGGGGTGACCTTCCACCGCGAGGACAAGCTGCGGACCCTGCTGTGGGGCTGGGCCGGCGAACCGCTGACCGACGAGGCGCGCGAGGTGCTGGCCTCCCTGGCCGGCCGGCTGGCCGACGGGGAGCCGCTCGCCACCCGGCTGGCTGAACTGATCACGCCGGTCGAGCTGGCCGCCGTACGGGCCCGGGTCGCCCATCTGCTGCGCACCGGGGTGCATCCGCAGCCGTCCGGGCAGTGGCCCGCGATCCCCTGGCCGCCGGTCTGAACCGGCCGGACCGGGCACGCACAGAATCAGCCAGACCGCAAGAGTGCTGATCAAGCCAACAGTGCAGGTCCGGTTAGTTTTCGGAACATGCGTCCGGTTAGGCTCGAGACATGCATGCCTGGCCCGCTTCTGAGGTCCCCGCCCTGCCTGGCAAGGGCCGCGACCTCCAGATCCACGACACCGCGACCCAGGGGACGATCACCCTCGCCCCCGGTCCCGTCGCCCGTATCTACGTCTGCGGCATCACTCCGTACGACGCGACCCACATCGGTCACGCGGCGACCTACAACGCGTTCGACCTCGTTCAGCGCGTGTGGCTCGACACCAAGCGGCAGGTCCACTACGTCCAGAACGTGACGGACGTCGACGATCCGCTGCTCGAGCGGGCGCTGCGCGACGGCCACGACTGGACCGAGCTCGCAGAGCGCGAGACGGCCCTCTTCCGCGAGGACATGACCGCCCTTCGGATGCTGCCCCCGCAGCACTACATCGGCGCCGTCGAGGCCATACCGGGCATCGTGCCGCTGGTGGAACGGCTGCGGGACGCCGGTGCGGCGTACGAGCTGGACGGCGACACCTACTTCTCGGTGGAGTCCGACGCCCACTTCGGCGGCGTCTCGAACCTCGACGTCCAGGCGATGCGCCTGCTCTCCGCGGAGCGCGGCGGCGACCCGGAGCGCCCGGGGAAGAAGAACCCGCTGGACCCGATGCTGTGGATGGCGGCGCGTCCGGGCGAGCCGAGCTGGGACGGCGGCTCGCTGGGCCGCGGCCGGCCCGGCTGGCACATCGAGTGCGTCGCCATCGCCCTGGACCACCTGGGCATGGGCTTCGACATCCAGGGCGGCGGCTCCGACCTGGCGTTCCCGCACCACGAGATGGGCGCCTCGCACGCGCAGGTGCTGACGGGCGAGTTCCCGATGGCCAAGGCGTACGTGCACGCGGGCATGGTCGCGCTGCACGGCGAGAAGATGTCGAAGTCGAAGGGCAACCTGGTCTTCGTGTCCGCGCTGCGGCGCGCCGGGGTGGACCCGGCGGCGATCCGCCTCGCCCTGCTCTCGCACCACTACCGCGCCGACTGGGAGTGGACGGACGAGGTCCTCGAGCAGGCGGTGGCCCGCCTGGAGCGCTGGCGCGCGGCCGTTTCCCGCCCGGACGGCCTGCCGGCGGACGCCGTCGTCGAGGAGGTCCGCGAGGCCCTGTCGAACGACCTGGACGCCCCGGCCGCGCTGGCGGCCGTGGACCGGTGGGTGGACGCGCAGAACGCCTCGGACGGGGACGACGAGTCGGCGCCGGGCCTGGTCTCGCGCACGGTCGACGCCCTCCTGGGCGTCGCCCTGTAGCAGCGTTGCCGGTGCCCCCTGCCCCGCCCGGGGCAGGGGGCACCGCCGTACCCGGGGCCGGAGCCGCTGCGCGGAGCCTCGCCCCGCCCCGCCCTTCTCCCGTTCACCGGGCTCTGCCCGGACCCGGTCCTCAAGCGCGGACGGGCAGGTAGATCCAGCCCCGTCGGCGCTTGAGGCGTGGGGCCCCGGTCAGGACTCCGGAGGGGTGTCGTCCTCATCCGGAGGGGACGGCTCCTCGCCCGAAGGGTCCGGCCCCCGCTTCGGGGGGCGGGTCAGGCCGCTGGTCGTGTCGCGGAGGTAGGAGCCGTCACCCGGCTGCTCCGGCCCCGCCGGATCGCGGCGCCGCAGGTACCGCTCGAACTCCCGGGCGATCGCGTCGCCCGAGGCCTCCGGCAGGTCGGCCGTGTCCCGCGCTTCCTCCAGCGTCTGGACGTACTCCGCCACCTCGCTGTCCTCCGCGGCCAGTTGGTCCACGCCGAGCTGCCACGCCCGTGCGTCCTCCGGGAGTTCACCCAGCGGGATCCGGATGTCGATCAGATCCTCCAGCCGGTTCAGCAGGGCCAGCGTCGCCTTCGGGTTCGGCGGCTGGGAGACGTAGTGCGGGACCGCCGCCCACAGGGACACCGCGGGCACCCCGGCGTGGGTGCAGGCCTCCTGGAGGATGCCCACGATCCCGGTCGGGCCCTCGTACTTGGTCTCCTCCAGGTCCATCGTCCGCGCCAGGTCCGGGTCCGAGGTGACCCCGCTGACCGGCACCGGCCGCGTGTGCGGGGTGTCCCCGAGCAGCGCGCCCAGGATCACCACCATCTCCACGCCCAGTTCGTGCGCGAAGCCCAGGATCTCGTTGCAGAACGACCGCCACCGCATGGACGGTTCGATGCCCCGCACGAGCACGAGGTCACGCGGCTTCGCGCCGCCGATCCGGACCACCGACAGTCTCGTCGTCGGCCACGTGATCTTCCGTACCCCGTTGTCCAGCCACACCGTCGGCCGGTTGACCTGGAAGTCGTAGTAGTCCTCGGCGTCCAGCGCCGCGAAGACCTCGCCCTTCCACTCCCGGTCCAGGTGCGCGACCGCACCGGAGGCCGCGTCACCCGCGTCGTTCCAGCCCTCGAACGCGGCCACCATGACCGGGTCGATCAGCTCGGGCACGCCCTCAAGCTCGATCACCCAGGTCTCCTTCCGAAGTTCCCTTGCGTACGTGGGTCAGCCTAAGCCTTGAGACGACACCAGCCACAGCCCACGACAGAGGGGCGGTTCCCCTCGGAACCGCCCCTCTTCCCCACCTGCGTGAGAGCTATGCCTTGCGGCCCAGCATCTCCTCGACCCGCGCGCGCACGGAGTCGTCGTCCAGGCCGCGGACCGTCACCGTGGTGCGTCGGCGCAGCACGTCGTCGACCGTCTCGGCCCACTCGTTGTCCCGGGCGTAGGCGACCTGCGCCCAGATCTCCGGGCCGTCCGGGTGGATCCGCTCGGCCAGCGCCGGGTCCTCGTTCGCGAGCCGCGCGATGTCGAAGGCCAGGGAGCCGTAGTGCGAGGCCAGGTGCCGGGCGGTCAGCGGGTCCATCCGCGTGCCCGGCTCGCGGTCCACCAGCAGGCGGTGCGCGACGGCGTTCGGGTTGGCGACACCGGGCAGCGGCACCCGGCGTACGAGCGACTTCACCGGCTCCATGTCGTCGGTGAGCGGGCTGCCGGGCAGCTTGGCCAGCTTGTCCATGACCACACGGCCGATGTGCCGGTACGTCGTCCACTTGCCGCCGGCCACCGACAGCATGCCGCCGGCGCCCTCGGAGACGACGGTCTCGCGCTTGGCCTTCTCGACGCCGCCGGGGCCGCCGGGCAGCACCCGCAGACCGGCGAAGGCGTACGTCATCAGCGAGCGGTCGAGGTCCGCGTCCTTCACCGAGAACGCCGCCTCGTCCAGGATCTGCTGGATGTCGGACTCGGTGGCCCGCACGTCCGCCGGGTCGCCCTCGTACACCTCGTCGGTGGTGCCGAGCAGGAGCTGGTCCTCCCACGGAAGGGCGAAGGTGATGCGGTACTTGTCGATCGGGGTGGCCATGGCGGCCTTCCACGGCGACTTGCGCTTCATGACGATGTGCGCGCCCTTGGAGAGGCGGATCGACGGCATCGAGTGCTTGTCTTCCATGCGCCGCAGGTGGTCCACCCACGGGCCGGTGGCGTTGAGCACGACGCGCGCGTCGACGCCGAACTCGGTGCCGTCGAGGCGGTCCTTGAGCTCGGCACCGCTGACCCGGCCGCGCGTCATGCGCAGGCCGGTGACCTCGGCGTGGTTGAGGACGACGGCGCCCGACTCGACGGCCGCGCGGACCGTCATGACGGCGACGCGGGAGTCGTTCATCTGGTGGTCGTAGTAGACCGCGACGGCCTTCAGGTTGTCCGTCTTCAGGCCCGGGTTGTCGGCGGCGGCACGGGCCGGGGATATGACCTTGCCCATGCCGTCGCCGAAGGCCGAGAGGGCGGAGTAGGCGAAGACGCCCGCGCCCAGCTTGGCCGCACCGACCGGTCCGCCCTTGTAGACCGGCAGGTAGAAGGTGAGCGGGTTGACCAGGTGCGGGGCCACGTCCTTGGCCAGCACCCGGCGCTCGTGGTGGTTCTCGGCGACCAGCTTGACCGCGCCGGTCTGCAGGTAGCGCAGGCCGCCGTGGACGAGCTTGGAGGAGGCCGAGGAGGTGGCGCCGGCGAAGTCGCCGGCGTCCACCATGGCAACCCGCAGACCCGACTGCGCGGCGTGCCAGGCCACCGAGGTGCCCAGGATTCCACCGCCGATGACCAGCAGGTCGTACGTGGCCTTCGCCAGCTGCTCACGGGTCTCGGCACGGCTCGCGTTCGAACCGGCGGTCGGGTGCGTACCCAGAGTGGGAACGCTCTGCGGGCTGCTCATATCTCTTAGCTCCTCGTCGATTGACTCAGCCGGTGTGTCAGCTGGCGTCTTCGTCGTCGATCCAGCCCATGGACCGCTCGACGGCCTTGAGCCAGTTCTTGTACTCGCGGTCCCGCTGATCGGCGGGCATCCGCGGGGTCCACTCCGCCGCGCGGCGCCAGTTGGCGCGCAGGGCGTCGGTGTCGGGCCAGAAGCCGACGGCCAGTCCGGCGGCGTAGGCGGCGCCGAGGCAGGTGGTCTCCGCGACCATCGGACGGACCACGGGGGCGTCCACGAAGTCGGAGAGGGTCTGCATCAGCAGGTTGTTGGAGGTCATGCCGCCGTCGACCTTGAGGGCAGCGAGCTCGACGCCCGAGTCCTTGGTCATGGCGTCGGTGATCTCGCGGGTCTGCCAGGCGGTGGCCTCCAGGACGGCACGGGCGATGTGCGCCTTGGTGACGTACCGGGTGAGACCGGCGATCACACCGCGGGCGTCGGAACGCCAGTACGGGGCGAACAGGCCGGAGAAGGCCGGCACGAAGTACGCGCCGCCGTTGTCGTCGACCGAGGACGCGAGGGTCTCGATCTCGGCCGCGGTCTTGATCATGCCCATCTGGTCGCGCATCCACTGGACGAGCGAGCCGGTGACGGCGATGGAGCCCTCCAGCGCGTAGACCGGCTTCTGGTCGCCGATCTTGTAGCCGACCGTGGTCAGCAGGCCGCTGTAGGAGTTGATGACCTTGTCGCCGGTGTTCATGAGCATGAACGTTCCGGTGCCGTACGTGGACTTCGCCTCGCCCTCGGCGAAGCAGGTCTGGCCGAAGAGGGCGGCCTGCTGGTCACCGAGCGCCGAGGCGACCGGGACACCGGCGAGGACGCCGTCCTTGACGTGGCCGTAGACCTCGGCGGAGGACTTGATCTCGGGGAGCACGTTGAGCGGGACGCCCATCGACTCCGCGATCTTCTCGTCCCAGGCCAGGGTGTGCAGGTTCATCAGCATGGTGCGCGAGGCGTTGGTGACGTCGGTGACGTGATGACCGCCCTGGGCGCCACCGGTGAGGTTCCAGATGACCCACGAGTCCATGGTGCCGAAGAGGATGTCCCCGGCCTCGGCGCGCTCGCGCAGGCCCTCGACGTTGTCGAGCAGCCAGCGGACCTTCGGGCCGGCGAAGTAGCTCGCCAGCGGCAGGCCGGTCTCGCGGCGGAAGCGGTCCTGGCCGACGTTGCGGCCGAGCTCCTTGCAGAGGGCGTCGGTGCGGGTGTCCTGCCAGACCAGCGCGTTGTGCACCGGCTCGCCGGTGTTCTTGTCCCACAGGACGGTGGTCTCGCGCTGGTTGGTGATGCCGACGGCCTTGACGTCAGCCGCGGTGATCTCGGCCTTGGCGATGGCGCCGGCGACGACCTCCTGGACGTTGGTCCAGATCTCGGTGGCGTCGTGCTCGACCCAGCCCGGCTTCGGGAAGATCTGCTCGTGCTCCTTCTGGTCGACGGCGACGATGCGGCCGTCGCGGTCGAAGACGATGCAGCGGGAGGAGGTGGTGCCCTGGTCGATCGCGGCGATGAAGGGGCCGGTGCTGCTGGTCATGTGGCTGCTCCTGGCAGGTCTCTGAGTAGGCGAATCAGGGGGCGGTGCGGATCTTGCGATACGTGCCGATGCTGATCAGGCGAACGCGATGTTGTACAGACCACCGGCGAGGGCGGCACCGACGAGCGGGCCGACCACCGGGATCCAGGAGTATCCCCAGTCGGAGCCGCCCTTGTTGGGAAGCGGCAGCAGGGCGTGGACGATGCGCGGACCGAGGTCGCGGACCGGGTTGATGGCGTAGCCGGTCGGACCGCCGAGCGAGAGGCCGATGCCGACGACGACGAAGGAGGTGATCAGGACGCCGATGACGCCGAGGCCCTTGCCGCCGTCCTGCAGGCCCTCGGTCAGGATCGCCAGGACCAGGACGAACGTACCGATGATCTCGGTCGTGAGGTTCTGGACGACGTTGCGGATCTCGGGGCCCGTGGAGAAGACGCCGAGCACGGGGCCGGCCTGGTCGTGCGGGTGCGGGTCCTCGGGGCCGAGCGTGGCGTCACGGATGTGCTCCGGGTCCGAGAGGTGCACCAGGAACTGGCCGTAGTACGTGACCCACATCAGGACCGCGCCGAGCATGGCGCCGAGGAGTTGTCCGGCGAAGTAGACCGGTACGTGGCTCCAGTCGCTGTTCTTGATGGCCAGGCCGACGGTGACCGCCGGGTTGAGGTGCGCACCGGAGAGCGGGGCGGACACGTAGGCGGCGATCAGAACGGCGAAACCCCAGCCGAACGTGATCGCGAGCCAGCCTGCGTTCCGGGCCTTGGAGCTCTTGAGTGTCACGGCGGCGCAGACGCCACCGCCGAGCAGTGTGAGCAGGGCGGTACCGATGGTCTCGCCGATGAAGATGTCGGAGGTGGACACCCGCGACTCCTTTGTCTTGCGTCCAGGGGGTGGGCGGACACCGGGTCCCGTCCGGCGGTCCGCGCACTCGGTGAGTGCTTCACCGGTCCGTGGCCTTGCCACACCCTAGCGCGTATTGCCGGTAGGTGTTCGGCAATGCCGACCGATGAACGGCAGTTTTCCGCCCAGGTGAAGAACGCGTCAAGGGTTGACCAGGCCAAAGTGTCGGATCGTTACCACTAGGTGCGATCAGCCAAACCCGGCCAACCGATGGCCGGGATATGACGAAAAGAGGGCAGAAAGCGGCCAGGTAGTGGCCGAAAAGAGCTGGAAGGGGCCTAGAACCGGCCCGCGCCGAGATCGCGTGAAACGGCGCGCGCACAGTCCCGAACGGACGCCACGAGGCTCGCCCGGGGCTCCCCGGACTCCCCGCAGACCCGCTCCACGGCCCCCGCGACCGCCACCGCACCCACCGGCATCCGGCGCCGGTCGTGGATGGGCGCCGCCACCGAGGCGATGCCGTCCCAGGTCTCCTCGACGTCGGCCGCCCAGCCGCGCGCCCGCGTCAGGTCGAGGATCTCCTCGAAGCCCGCGCCGTCGGTGACCGTCCGGGGCGTGAACGCCTCGCGCTCCGCCTCCATCGCCTCCGTGTGGGCGACCGGGTCGTACGCCGACAGCACCTTGCCCAGGGCCGTCGAATGGAGCGGCTGCATGGCCCCGACCTCCAGCACCTGACGGCTGTCGTCCGGGCGGAACACGTGGTGCATGATCAGCACCCCGCTCTGGTGGAGCACGCCCACGTAGACGCTCTCGCCGCTCGCCCGGGCCAGATCATCCGTCCAGACGAGCGCACGGGCCCGCAGCTCGTGCACGTCCAGATAGCTGTTGCCCAGGCGCAGCAGCTCCGCGCCCAGCTGGTAGCGGCCGGATGCGGGATCCTGCTCCACGAAGCCCTCGGCCTGCAGCGTGCGCAGAATCCCGTGCGCCGTGCCCTTGGCCAGGCCCAGGGCCCCCGCCACATCCGAGAGTCCCAGCCGGCGCTCGCCGCCTGCCAGGAGCCGCAGCATCGCAGCGGCTCGTTCGAGCGACTGGATGTTCCGTGCCATCGCGCAGCCTCCTGCTGACGTAGTTCGACAATGCTGAACAGTATCGGTCGATGTCGACCTTGTGCATGATTGGGCAACTGTTCAGGCCTCCGTCGACCAGGACACCCCTGGCAGACCCCCGCGCACAGAATGCAGTCCGCCACGTAAGACGCCCCCACCGGGGTTGGTGCCGCGCGGTTACCCTGACCGCGTGCACCCTTGACACAGCGAGGGTGCAAAGCCGACAGCCGTCGCATCCCAGGGAGCTCAACCATGGCCTCGTTGCCGAACCCGCCCGCTGACACCCAGACCCGGGCCGATGCCCTCCGTGAGGCGCTCGCGACCCGCGTGGTCGTCGCCGACGGGGCGATGGGGACGATGCTCCAGGCGCAGGACCCCACGATGGAGGACTTCCAGCAGCTCGAAGGCTGCAACGAGGTCCTGAACGTCACCCGCCCCGACATCGTGCGCTCCGTCCACGAGGCGTACTTCGCCGTGGGCGTGGACTGCGTCGAGACCAACACCTTCGGGGCGAACTACGCGGCGCTCGCCGAGTACGACATCGCCGAACGCAACTTCGAGCTGTCCGAGTCCGGCGCCCGCATCGCCCGCGAGGTCGCCGACGAGTACACCGCCTCCACCGGACAGCAGCGCTGGGTGCTGGGCTCCATGGGCCCCGGTACCAAGCTGCCCACCCTCGGACACATCACCTACGCACAGATCCGCGACGCCTACCAGATCAACGCCGAGGGCCTGATCTCCGGCGGCGCCGACGCGCTGCTCGTCGAGACCACCCAGGACCTCCTGCAGACCAAGTCCTCCATCATCGGCGCCCGCCGCGCCATGGCGGCCCTCGGCGTCACCGTCCCGCTGATCTGCTCCGTCACCGTCGAGACCACCGGCACCATGCTGCTCGGCTCGGAGATCGGCGCGGCCCTGACCGCGCTGGAGCCGCTCGGCATCGACATGATCGGCCTGAACTGCGCCACCGGCCCCGCCGAGATGAGCGAGCACCTGCGCTACCTCGCGCGCAACGCCCGCGTCCCGCTCTCCTGCATGCCCAATGCCGGCCTGCCCGTCCTGACCAAGCAGGGCGCGCACTACCCGCTCACCGCCCCCGAGCTGGCCGACGCCCAGGAGACCTTCGTCCGCGAGTACGGGCTCTCCCTCGTCGGCGGCTGCTGCGGTACGACCCCCGAGCACCTGCGCCAGGTCGTCGAGCGGGTCCGCGGCACGGCCGTCACCCAGCGCACCCCCCAGCCCGAGCCCGGCGCCGCCTCCCTCTACCAGACGGTGCCGTTCCGGCAGGACACCTCGTACATGGCGATCGGCGAGCGGACGAACGCGAACGGCTCGAAGAAGTTCCGCGAGGCCATGCTGGACGGCCGCTGGGACGACTGCGTGGAGATGGCCCGCGACCAGATCCGCGAGGGCGCGCACATGCTCGACCTGTGCGTGGACTACGTGGGCCGTGACGGCGTCGCCGACATGGAGGAGCTGGCCGGCCGCTTCGCGACGGCTTCGACGCTGCCGATCGTGCTGGACTCCACCGAGGTTCCCGTCATCAAGGCGGGCCTGGAGAAGCTCGGCGGCCGGGCCGTGATCAACTCGGTGAACTACGAGGACGGCGACGGTCCGCAGTCCCGGTTCGCGAAGGTCACCCGTCTGGCCCAGGAGCACGGCGCCGCGCTGATCGCGCTGACCATCGACGAGGAGGGCCAGGCCCGCACCGCCCCGCACAAGGTCGCCATCGCCGAACGCCTCATCGAGGACCTGACGGGCAACTGGGGGATCCGCGAGTCGGACATCCTCATCGACACCCTGACCTTCACCATCTGCACCGGGCAGGAGGAGTCCCGGGGCGACGGCATCGCCACGATCGAGTCGATCCGCGAGCTCAAGCGCCGCCACCCCGACGTCCAGACCACGCTCGGCCTGTCGAACATCTCCTTCGGCCTGAACCCGGCCGCCCGCGTGCTGCTGAACTCGGTCTTCCTCGACGAGTGCGTCAAGGCGGGTCTGGATTCGGCGATCGTGCACGCGTCGAAGATCCTGCCGATCGCCCGTTTCGACGAGGAGCAGGTGAACACGGCCCTTGACCTGATCTACGACCGGCGCACCGAGGGCTACGACCCGCTGCAGAAGCTGATGGCCCTGTTCGAGGGCGTCAACACCAAGTCGCTGAAGGCCGGCCGCGCCGAGGAACTCCTCGCGCTGCCCTTGGACGAGCGCCTGCAGCGACGCATCATCGACGGCGAGAAGAACGGCCTGGAGACGGACCTCGACGAGGCCCTCCAGACCCGCCCCGCCCTGGACATCGTCAACGACACCCTGCTGGAGGGCATGAAGGTCGTCGGTGAGCTGTTCGGGTCCGGTCAGATGCAGCTGCCGTTCGTCCTGCAGTCCGCCGAGGTCATGAAGACCGCGGTCGCCTACCTCGAGCCGCACATGGAGAAGACCGATGACGAGGGCAAGGGCACCATCGTGCTGGCCACCGTCCGCGGCGACGTCCACGACATCGGCAAGAACCTCGTCGACATCATCTTGACCAACAACGGCTACAACGTCGTCAACATCGGCATCAAGCAGCCGGTCTCCGCGATCCTGGAGGCCGCGCAGGAGCACAGGGCCGACGTCATCGGGATGTCCGGCCTGCTCGTGAAGTCGACCGTGATCATGAAGGAGAACCTGGAGGAGCTCAACCAGCGCAAGCTGGCGGCCGACTACCCGGTCATCCTCGGCGGCGCGGCCCTCACCCGCGCCTACGTCGAACAGGACCTCCACGAGATCTACGAGGGCGAAGTCCGCTACGCCCGCGACGCCTTCGAGGGCCTGCGCCTCATGGACGCCCTGATCGCCGTCAAGCGCGGCGTGCCGGGCGCCTCCCTGCCCGAGCTGAAGCAGCGCCGCGTCGCCAGGCGCACGGCGGCACCTGAGGGTCCCGCCTCCCAGGTGGAGGAGGCGCAGGAGCCGGGCGGCCGCTCCGACGTCGCGATCGACAACCCGGTCCCGACCCCGCCGTTCTGGGGCACCCGCGTGGTCAAGGGCATCCCGCTCAAGGACTACGCCTCCTGGCTGGACGAAGGCGCCCTGTTCAAGGGCCAGTGGGGTCTCAAGCAGGCCCGCGCCGGCGGGGCCACGTACGAGGAGCTCGTCGAGAGCGAGGGGCGTCCGCGCCTGCGCGGCCTCCTCGACAAGCTGCACACCGAGAACCTCCTCGAAGCCGCGGTGGTCTACGGATACTTCCCCTGCGTGTCCAAGGGCGAGGACCTGATCATCCTCGACGAGGCCGGGAACGAGCGAACCCGCTTCACCTTCCCGCGCCAGCGCCGCGGCCGCCGTCTGTGCCTCGCCGACTTCTTCCGCCCGGAGGAGTCCGGCGAGACCGACGTGGTCGGCCTCCAGGTGGTCACCGTCGGCTCGAAGATCGGCGAGGCCACGGCCAAGCTGTTCGAGTCCGACTCCTACCGCGAGTACCTGGAGCTGCACGGCCTGTCGGTGCAGCTCGCCGAGGCCATGGCCGAGTACTGGCACGCCCGCGTCCGCGCCGAGCTCGGCTTCGGCGGCGAGGACCCGGCCGCGGTCGAGGACATGTTCGACCTCAAGTACCGCGGCGCCCGCTTCTCGCTCGGCTACGGAGCCTGCCCCGACCTGGAGGACCGCGCCAAGATCGCCGACCTCCTCCAGCCGGAGCGGATCGGGGTCCACCTCTCCGAGGAGTTCCAGCTCCACCCGGAGCAGTCCACCGACGCGATCGTCATCCACCACCCCGAAGCGAAGTATTTCAACGCACGCTGACGCGGACCGACGTACACTTGTCGGTCCCATACAGGCCGGTCGCCTGTTCCCCGGGGGATGCCCCATGGGGAAGAGGCGGCCGGCCTTCCCGTCCCCTGAGAGAGGTGTGCCGGATGACCAGCACCGTTCCCGCGCCCGTCGCCCGTACGGCCGACGGGCATGCCCTGCAGGCGGTGCTGCTCGACATGGACGGCACCCTGGTCGACACCGAGGGCTTCTGGTGGGAGATCGAGGTGGACGTCTTCGGGGAGATCGGCCACCGGCTCGACGAGTCCTGGCGCGACATCGTCGTCGGCGGGCCCATGACCCGCAGCGCCGCCTTCCTCATCGAGTCCACCGGCGCCGCCATCACCCTTTCGGAGCTGAGCGTCCTGCTCAATGAGCGCTTCGAGGCGCGGATCGCCGACCAGGTCCCGATGATGCCGGGCGCCGAGCGGCTGCTGGCCGAGCTGGCCCGGCACAACGTGCCCACCGCCCTCGTCTCCGCCTCGCACCGCCGCGTCATCGACCGGGTGCTGCGCTCGCTCGGCCCCGAGCGGTTCGCGCTGAGCGTGGCCGGCGACGAGGTGTCCCGCACCAAGCCGCACCCCGACCCGTACCTGCTGGCCGCCCGCACCCTCGGTGCCCACCCCTCGCGGTGCGCGGTCATCGAGGACACCGCGACCGGCGTCGCCTCCGCCGAGGCCGCCGGCTGCCGGGTCGTGGCCGTCCCCTCCGTCGGCGTCATCCAGCCCGCCCCGGGCCGCACCATCGTCCGTTCGCTGGAGGACGTCGACCTGCCGTTCCTGCGCTCCCTGATCACTCCGATGAACTGATCGCATACGCTCAGTGCCGAACGGAACGCCGGTGGGTCCGAGGTCCCACGGGAGGATCTTCCGTTCAATGGTCCGGAGGCTGAAATTCCATCCTTTCCCTGGCAAGTTGTCCCAGGTGACCTTTGTCACCCGCCAAGCCCCCGACGGACCTGTCCGAGGGCTCGGAAAGCTTCCCTTGTGTCCGGATTGATCAGCTCCTGACCGAATCTGCGGTGACTCCCACATAGACAGGCAGTCCGCACCCATCACCGTGCGATTACGCCCCAAGTCCGGCCAGTTCAAGCCATCCCGCCCCAGGCCACTAATGTCGACGCGGGCACTACGCCGCACCTTTGCCGTACCGGACACACACCCTTGTGCCGGGACCGCGTGGACCGATCGTCACAACACCGGCCCGATCGTTCCGCCCTGAACGGGCGACCGTCGCGAAGTGCCCTTTACGCCGCTTTGAGCAAGTGCCGGTCAAGGGAGTACTTCCAGCATGAACCGCAAGACCCTGGTGCTGACGGCTGCGGCCGGACTGCTCACCCCCGCGCTCGCCGCATGCGGCAGCACGAGCGGAGACGGAGCAGGATCCGGAGCAATCGTCGTCGGCACCACCGACCGGTTCGAGGCAGCCGACTACGCTCCCGCACCGTTCGACCCGGCCTACGCCTACGACGCCGGCGCCTGGAACGTCCTGCGGCAGACCGTCCAGACGCTGATGCACACCCCCCGCGGCGGCGGCCAGCCCGTCCCCGAAGCAGCCTCCGACTGCCGCTTCACCGACACCGGCAACGAGAGCTACCGCTGCACCCTGCGCCCCGACCTGAAGTTCGCGAGCGGCGAGCCGCTCACGGCCAAGGACGTCAAGTTCTCCATCGACCGCGTCCTCGCCATCAAGGACGAGAACGGCCCCTCCTCGCTGCTCTCCAGCGTCGACACCGTCGAGGTGAAGGCCGCCGACACCGTCGTCTTCCACCTGAAGACCCCCGACGCGACCTTCCCGTACAAGCTCTCCACCCCGGCCGCCGGCATCGTGAGCGAGAAGAACTACGACGCCAAGAAGCTCCGCGAGGGCTTCGCCGTCGACGGCTCCGGCCCGTACACGATGAAGGCCGAGGTCAAGGACAACCACCTCGTCCGCGCCGTCTTCAGCAAGAACCCGAACTACAAGGGCGACCTCAAGCTGCAGAACGACAAGGTCGAACTGCGCACCTTCGCCGACTCCGCGACCATGGGCAAGGCGCTCACCGCCGGATCCGTCCACATGGTCTCCCGCACCCTGTCGCCCTCCCAGATCACCGAGTTCGCCGGCAAGCCGCCCAAGGGCGTCAAGCTGGTCCCGATGCCCGGCCTGGAGATCCGCTACATCGGCTTCAACACCGAGGCCCCGGCCGTCAAGGACAAGGCCGTACGCCAGGCCCTCGCCGCCGCGGTCGACCGCAACGCGATCATCGACAAGGTCTACGGCAAGTCCGCGCAGCCGCTGTACTCGCTGGTCCCCACCACCCTGACCGGCCACGTCAACTCCTTCTTCAACAAGTACGGCGAGGCCAACACCGCGAAGGCCGCCGACCTGCTGAAGGCCGCCGGAATCAAGACCCCGGTCAAGCTGACGCTGAACTACACCAAGGACCATTACGGCGACGGCACGGCCACCGAGTTCGAGACCCTCAAGAACCAGCTGAACTCCACCCAGCTGTTCGACGTCACCGTCCAGGGCTCCGACTGGTCCGACTTCCGGCCCGCGCAGAAGAAGGGCGACTACGCCGCCTACGGGCTCGGCTGGTTCCCCGACTACCCGGACGCCGACAACTTCCTCGCTCCCTTCCTGGAGCAGGACAACTTCCTGGGCACGCCGTACTCCAACAGCACGGTGCGCACCAAGCTCATCCCCGACTCCCGGCGCGCCGTCGACCGCAACGTCGCCGTCCCCGCGATCACGGAGATGCAGGACATCGTCGCCGAGGACGTGCCCGTCCTGCCGCTGTGGCAGGGCAAGCAGTACGTCGCCGCACGCGACGGAATCACCGGAGTGGAGTGGTCCGTCAACGCCATCTCCGACCTCCAGCTGTGGGAACTCGGCCGCGGTGTCAGCGGCTGAGACCGGCAGTAACCGGCAGCAACCGGCGGCGGGTGTCGCAGGCCGGCGCAACGAAACAGTGAGACTGTGAAGGACGTTCGCGTGATGAGACGTAACCAGTGGTTGGCGGCCCCGCTCGGCGCAGCCACCGCCGCCGCGCTGCTCAGCGGTTGCGGTTCGACCGACAGCCCGACAGCCGGCGGTGGCAAGGGCGTGGTCATGGGGATATCCGACAAGGTGAAGGCCACCGACCCCGCATCGGGTTACGACCCGGGGTCCTGGCTGCTCTTCAACAACGTCTTCCAGTCCCTGCTGAGCTTCCCCAAGGGCGGCACCTCCCCGGAGCCCGACGCCGCCCAGGCCTGCAACTTCGAAGGCGGCGACAGCAAGCTCTACAAGTGCACCCTGCGCACCGGCCTGAAGTTCAGCAACGGCAACGCCCTCACCTCCAAGGACGTCAAGTACTCCTTCGAGCGCACGCTGAAGATCAATGACGCCAACGGCCCCGCCGTGATGCTGTCTTCGATCGCCGGCATCGACACCCCCGACGAGAAGACCGTCGTCTTCCGCCTCAAGACGTCCGACGCGACCTTCCCCAGCAAGATCGCATCGGGCGCGGGCTCCATCGTCGACCACAGCGAGTACCCGGCCGACAAGCTCCGCACCGACGGCAAGGCCGTCGGCTCCGGCGTCTACAAGCTGGACTCGATGAACGACAAGAGCGCCAGCTTCTCCGTCAACGACTCCTACAACGGCAAGGCCAAGGCCAAGAACACCGGAGTCACCCTCAAGTTCTTCAACGAGGACCAGGCCGCCCTCAAGAAGGTCCTGGAAAGCGGCGAGGTCGACTTCGCCTTCCGCGGCCTCGCCGCCAAGGACATCGCGGGCCTGTCCTCCACCAAGACCGGAGACAACAAGGTCGAGGTCGTCCAGGGCACCGGCGCCGAAGTCGAGCACCTCGTCTTCAACATGAACGACCCCGTCGCCGGAAAGCTCCCCATCCGCAAGGCCATCGCCTACCTCGTCGACCGCGAAGCGCTCGTCAAGGACGTCTACGACGGCACCGCGACCTCGCTGTACTCGATCGTCCCGGCCGGCATCGGTTCCCACAACACCGCCTTCTTCGACCGCTACGGCGGCACCCCGCAGCCCAAGAAGGCCGAAGCCGTCCTGCGCGCCGCCGGCATCAAGGACAAGGTGAAGATCACCCTGTACTCGACGCCCACCCGCTACGGCCCGTCCACGGACCAGGAATTCCAGCTCATCGCCAAGCAGCTCAACGACAGCGGCCTCTTCGAGGCCGACGTCAAGTCCGTCGAGTTCGGGCAGTACGAGAAGGACATCCAGGACGGCAAGTACGGCGTGTACGTGAAGGGCTGGGTGCCCGACTACCCGGACGCCGACAACTTCACGCAGCCGTTCTTCGGCCCGGACAACGTCCTGCACAACAACTACGACAACAAGGAGATCACCGGGACCATCATCCCGTCGACCTCCACGAAGTCCGACCGCACCGCGGCCACCGTCGACTACAACCGCCTCCAGGACATCGTCGCCGACGAGCTCCCGATCCTCCCGCTCTGGCAGGGCAAGCAGTACGCCGTCACCCGCCAGAACGTGACGGGCCTGCAGTGGTCGCTGGACGCCTCCACCGTCTTCCGCTTCTGGGAGATCAGCAAGGGCTGACCCCCACCCGGTACGGCGAAGGGGCCGGCAGCCGCACGTTGCGGCTGCCGGCCCCTTCGGCCGCTCCCGGCGGGCCGCCGGCCCGCGCGCTACTGCTGCCCGGCGCCCGGCCGCACCAGACCGCTCTCGTACGCGTACACCGCCGCCTGGACCCGGTCGCGCAGGCCCAGCTTCGTCAGCACATGCCCCACGTGCGTCTTCACCGTCGTCTCGCTCACGAACAGATCCGCCGCGATCTCCGCGTTCGACAGGCCACGCGCCACCAGCTTCAGCACCTCGACCTCCCGTTCGGTCAGCGTCCCCAGTGTGTCCGGCACGCTCTCCTCACCCGACGGCAGGTGTCCCGCGTACTTGTCCAGCAGCCGCCGCGTGATGCTCGGCGCGATCAGCGCCTCGCCGCCCGCCACCACCCGGATCGCCTGCACCAGCTCATTGGCCGGCGCATCCTTCAGCAGGAACCCGCTCGCCCCCGCCCGCAGCGCCTCCACCACGTACTCGTCCAGATCGAACGTGGTCAGCACCAGCACCTTCGCCGGACCGTCCCGGCCCGGACCGGTGATCTGCCGCGTCGCCTCCACCCCGTCCATCCGGGGCATCCGGATGTCCATCAGCACCACGTCGGGCTGCAGCGCCCGTACCTGGTCCAGCGCCTGCAGACCGTCCCCGGCCTCACCGACGACCGCCAGGTCCTGTTCGGCCTCCAGGATCATCCGGAAGCCGGTGCGCAGCAGCGGCTGGTCGTCGACCAGAAGGACGCGGATCGCCACGGGGTGTACCTCGTATTCGTACGGCGGCATCGACGGACGCCGCCCATTCTGCCCTGATCGGCCTATCAGGATTCCTCGGGGCCGCCCGCCCCGGCTCCGCTCCCGGGCCTCGGGATGATCATCAGAGGATAGGCCGGGGGAGTCCCGCCGAACTCCGGACACACCGCCCTGTGATCGCACCAGCCGCACAGCTTCGTCGGCCGCGGCCGCCAGTCACCCGTCTCCGTCGCCTCCTTGATCGCATCCCACAGCGCCAGCAGCTTGCGCTCCACCCGCTCCAGATCCGCGACCACCGGGTCGTACGTCAGCACATCCCCACTGCCCAGATACACCAGCTGCAGCCGCCGCGGCACCACCTGCTTCAGCCGCCACACCACCAGCGCATAGAACTTCATCTGGAACAGCGCACCCTCCGCATACTCCGGCCGCGGCGCCTTGCCCGTCTTGTAGTCGACGATCCGCACCTCGCCCGACGGAGCCACATCCACCCGGTCGATGATCCCGCGCAGCCGCAGCCCCGACTCCAGCTCCGTCTCCACGAAGAACTCCCGCTCCACCGGCTCCAGCCGCGTCGGGTCCTCCAACGTGAACCACCGCTCCACCAGGGCCTCGGCCTCCGTCAGCCAGCCCGCCAGCCCCGCCCCCTCGTCCCCCTCCGGGAACAGCTCCGTCAGCTCCGGCTTCGACTCCAGCAGCCGGTCCCACTGCCCCGGAACCAGCGCCTTCGCCCGCGGCGCCGTCCGCTCCTGCGCCGGGTGGTCGAACAACCGCTCCAGCACCGCATGCACCAACGTGCCCCGCGTCGCCGCCGCACTCGGCTTCTCCGGCAGCTTGTCGATCACCCGGAACCGGTACAGCAACGGGCACTGCATGAAATCGCTCGCCCGCGAAGGGGACAGCGAAGAAGGCGCCACAGCGCGCGGCGCTGCATCGGCATCGGCTGCGCCAGGAACCGGACCAGGGCTCGTCGTCATGGACAAAACCCTACGACCCGCCACCGACAGCGCGCGCATACCATCGACGCCAAGCCCCCTCGCACTGCATGATCAGAGCATCACACCGCGCGACCAAGCACCCCGCCCCGCACCGACCGTGCACCTGCACCACACTGAATGCACCGCCGGCCGCAACCCGCCGGACAGCACCGAACGAAGGACAGCCGTGGCAGACAGCGACGAAACCGGCGAGCGCACAGGCAAGCGCCCCGGACCGGGCGGCGGCATCCTCATGGGCCGCCCCTTCGGCGTCCCCGTCTACGTCTCTCCCAGCTGGTTCCTCGTCGCCGCCCTCATCACCTGGGTCTTCGGCAACCAGCTCGACCGCGTCCTGCCCGACCTCGGCCCGGCCCGCTACCTCGTCTCCCTCTTCTTCGCCGTCGCCTTCTACGCCTCCGTCCTCGTCCACGAACTCGCACACACCGTCGCCGCCCTCCGCTTCAAACTCCCCGTGCGACGCATCCAGCTCCAGTTCTTCGGCGGAGTCTCCGAGATCGAAAAGGAGTCCGAGACCCCCGGCCGCGAATTCGTCCTCGCCTTCGTCGGCCCCCTCCTCTCCCTCCTCCTCGCCGGCGCCTTCTACCTCGGCATGGAACGCGTCGACCCCGCCAGCGTCCCCGGCGTCCTCCTCGCCGGCCTGATGATCTCCAACCTCCTCGTCGCCGCCTTCAACCTGCTCCCCGGCCTCCCCCTCGACGGCGGCCGCATGCTCCGCGCCGTCATCTGGGGCATCACCGGCAAGCCCATGGCCGGCACCGTCGCCGCCGCCTGGGTCGGCCGCGGCCTCGCCGTCGCCGTCCTCCTCGGCCTGCCGATGATCACCCACACCGGCAACCTCGGCACAGGTACCGGCGCCGTCGAGCCGACCGGAATGAACACCGTCATGGACGCCCTGCTCGCCGCGATCCTCGCCGCCATCATCTGGACCGGCGCCGGCAACAGCCTGCGCATGGCCCGCCTGCGCGAACACCTCCCCGAACTACGCGCCCGCACCCTCACCCGCCGCGCCGTCCCCGTCGAAAACGCCACCCCCCTCTCCGAAGCCCTGCGCCGCGCCAACACCCACGGCGCCCGCGCCATCGTCATCGTCGACGGCCACGGCGACCCCGTCTCCATCGTCCGCGAAACCGCCATCGCCTCCGTCCCCGAACACCGTCGCCCCTGGGTCGCCGTCAGCACCCTCGCGCAAGAGCTCACCGACGGAATGAAGGTTTCCGCGGAACTCACCGGCGAAGCACTCCTCGACCACCTCCGCGCCACCCCCGCCACCGAATACCTCGTCCTCGAACCCGGCGGCGAGATCTACGGCGTCCTGTCCACCCTCGACGTCGAGAAGGCCTTCGTGAAGGCCATGGCGCGGCCCCAGCCCTGAAGCCAATACACTGGTCACATGTCCGAACCGACCGGTGCCGCCCGCCGACGCGGGCCCTTCGAGGTCGGGGACCAGGTTCAGCTCACCGACCCCAAGGGCCGCCACTACACGTTCACGCTCGAAGCAGGGAAGAATTTCCACACCCACAAGGGTTCCTTCCCGCACGACGAGCTGATCGGTGCTCCCGAGGGCAGTGTTGTCCGTACCACGGGGAACGTCGCGTACCTCGCGCTGCGCCCCCTGCTCCCCGACTATGTCCTGTCCATGCCCCGCGGTGCCGCCGTGGTCTACCCCAAGGACGCCGGCCAGATCCTGGCCTTCGCCGACATCTTCCCCGGCGCCCGCGTCGTGGAGGCAGGCGTGGGCTCCGGCTCCCTGAGCAGCTTCCTGCTGCGCGCCATCGGCGACCAGGGCATGCTCCACAGCTACGAGCGCCGAGCGGACTTCGCCGAGATCGCCACCGCCAACGTCGAGCGCTACTTCGGCGGCCCGCACCCCGCGTGGCAGCTGACCGTGGGCGACCTCCAGGACAACCTGTCCGACACCGACGTCGACCGCGTGATCCTCGACATGCTCGCCCCCTGGGAATGCCTGGAAGCCGTCTCCAAGGCCCTGGTCCCCGGCGGCATCCTCTGCTGCTACGTGGCCACCACCACCCAGCTCGCCCGGACCGTCGAATCCATCCGCGAGTTCGGCTGCTACGCCGAACCGCAGCCGTGGGAATCGATGATCCGCAACTGGCACGTCGAGGGCCTCGCCGTCCGGCCCGACCACCGGATGATCGGACACACGGGCTTCCTCGTCACCGCCCGCCGTCTCGCCGACGGAGTCGAGCCCCCCATGCGCCGCCGCCGCCCCTCCAAGGGCGCGTACGGCGAGGACTACGACGGACCGGGCAGCGACCGCTCCGCCTAGCCCTCGGCACGCGAGACCGGCCGGCCGCACCCAACACCAAGGCGCTGTGGCGCAGTTCCCCGAACGATCCGGGAACTGCGCCACAGCGCCTTTTCGTTGTCCTCCACGCCGTCGCAGCCGACGCGGACCCGGCCGTTCCACCCCGGTGTGAGGTGTGGCACGATGCTGGCTCCCGGTCACCGTCCGCACAGGAGACACCCCGCGTGCCGCACCGCCCAGCCGAGCCGATGCCGACACTGGAAACCCTGGCGCACAACAGCGCCCGGCCCCTCCACTGGCTCACCACGGCCACCGCCATGGCCGCCGTCATAGCCGCAGCGGGACTCGTCCAGCCGGACGCGGCCGCCACCGGCCCCTCCGCAGCCCCCGCAAGCGGCCCCCCGGCCACCGCCCCCGACCCCGCCGGGGTCACGTACCCCCTGGACTGCAAGGGCCTCCCCGTGGCCGTCACGGCCACCGCCCAGGGCGACCTCGACGGCGACGGCCGCCCCGAGACCGTCGCCGCCGTCCGCTGCGACGCCGGCTCCGGCACCCCACCCCACGCGATCTACGTACTCACCCAGGACAAAGCCCCCGGCGCCACACCCAGGATCGTCGCCACCCTGCTCGAAGCCGGGAAAAAGCAGACCGCCACCGAGCTCACCATCCGCGACGGAGCCGTCACCGCGAGTCTCCTCGGCTACTCCTCGCCCGAGGTGCCGCGCTACAGCCCCGACGTGAAACAGCTCGCCAAGTGGCGCTGGAGCGGCGGAAAATTCCGCCAGGAGCTGACGAACTCAGACGCCAGGAGTGTTTGAACCGTCACTCCGCGTCGGGACCGTAGACCTCGACCCTGTCCGAAACACGCCTCACGTGGATGCAGTCACCCGGGCACTCCTTCGCCGAGTCCACCACGTCCTGCAGCAGCGTCAGAGGAACCGGAGTGGTCGCCCCCGCGTCCACCAGCAGCTCGTCCTCAGGGCTCTTCACATACGCCAGACCATCGATGTCCAGCTCGAACACCTCCGGCGCGTACTGGACGCAGATCCCGTCACCGGTGCAGAGGTCCTGGTCGATCCAGACCTCCAGCGGCTCGCCGGCCTGCCCGCCGCCGCCCGTGGGAGCCTCCTGCTGCACGGTCATATCTCCTGCCGTTCCCTGCGCTCAGTGATCCGTTTCCGCCACACGCCGCGGCAAGTCGCGCGAGCCCGGACGGGTGTTGAACAGTTCGACCTTACAACCGGCCGCTTTCCGATGTTGATGGGTGGGTATTTCCTTGGCGTGAGGGAGTACGCAAGGGTGAAGATCGGACACACCTCTACCGTCTTTGTGATCTAGGGGTTTCAATCACCACCAGCCCAGGTAGGGTCAGGAAGCGTCCAGCTCCCCTTGGAGGAGGTGAGGACCGTGGCAGCCCACGACGACGACAACAACCGCGGCATCCGGCCGGGGCGAGGGTCTGAGGACCCCGCCGGTCAGGTTGCCTATCTCGAGCAGGAAATCGCCGTCCTGCGACGTAAGCTCGCCGACTCTCCGCGACACACGAGGATTCTCGAAGAGCGGATCGTCGAGCTCCAGACAAACCTGGCCGGCGTCTCCGCGCAAAACGAGCGACTGGCAAATACGCTCCGTGAGGCCCGCGACCAGATCATCGCACTCAAGGAGGAAGTCGACCGGCTCGCACAGCCGCCCGCCGGCTTCGGTGTCTTCCTGCAGGCGAACGAAGACGGCACCGTCGACATCTTCACGGGGGGCCGAAAGCTCCGCGTGAACGTCAGCCCCAGCGTCGAACCGGAAGACCTCCGGCGCGGCCAGGAGGTCATGCTCAACGAGGCCCTCAACGTGGTCGAGGCCATGGAGTTCGAACGGGCCGGGGACATCGTCACCCTCAAGGAAATCCTCGAGGACGGCGAGCGCGCCCTGGTGCTCGGGCACACCGACGAGGAAAGGGTGGTGAGGCTCGCCGAGCCGCTCCTGGACATCACCATCCGCCCCGGCGACGCCCTCCTGCTCGAACCCCGCTCCGGCTACGTCTACGAAGTGGTCCCCAAGAGCGAGGTCGAGGAACTCGTCCTCGAAGAGGTCCCGGACATCGACTACGACAAGATCGGCGGCCTGGGCGACCAGATCGAGCTGATCCGCGACGCGGTCGAGCTCCCGTACCTCTACCCGGACCTCTTCAAGGAGCACGAACTGCGGCCGCCCAAGGGCATCCTGCTCTACGGCCCCCCCGGCTGCGGCAAGACGCTCATCGCCAAGGCCGTGGCCAACTCCCTTGCCAAGAAGGTCGCCGAGGTGACCGGGCAGCCCGCCGGGAAGTCCTACTTCCTGAACATCAAGGGCCCCGAACTCCTCAACAAGTACGTCGGCGAGACCGAGCGGCACATCCGCCTCGTCTTCCAGCGTGCCCGCGAGAAGGCCAGCGAGGGCACCCCCGTCATCGTCTTCTTCGACGAGATGGAATCCCTCTTCCGCACCCGCGGATCCGGAGTCAGCTCGGACGTGGAGAACACCATCGTCCCCCAGCTGCTCGCCGAGATCGACGGCGTGGAAGGCCTGGAGAACGTCATCGTCATCGGCGCCTCCAACCGCGAGGACATGATCGACCCGGCCATCCTGCGTCCCGGCCGGCTCGACGTGAAGATCAAGATCGAACGCCCCGACGCCGAAGCGGCGAGGGACATCTTCGCCAAGTACCTCAAGGCCTCGCTGCCGCTCCACAGCGACGACCTCTCCGAGCACTCCGGCTCGCCCGAGGTCGCCGTCCACAGCATGATCCAGACCGTCGTCGAGCAGATGTACGCCGAATCCGAGGAGAACCGCTTCCTCGAGGTCACGTACGCCAACGGCGACAAGGAAGTCCTGTACTTCAAGGACTTCAACTCCGGCGCCATGATCCAGAACATCGTCGACCGTGCGAAGAAGATGGCCATCAAGGCCTTCCTCGAGCACAACCAGAAGGGCCTGCGCGTCTCCCACCTCCTCCAGGCCTGCGTGGACGAGTTCAAGGAGAACGAAGACCTGCCCAACACCACCAACCCGGACGACTGGGCCCGGATCTCCGGAAAGAAGGGCGAGCGGATCGTATTCATCCGCACCCTCGTCACCGGAAAGCAGGGCGCAGACACCGGACGCTCCATCGACACGGTGGCAAACACCGGTCAGTACCTCTGATCAAACAGGGCGGCTGCGGATGCCCTCACCGGGCACCCGCAGCCGACTGCTTTACCGACTGCTCTTTTCAGCCGGTGACGGGGCAAAGTCAATGACTGAAATGATCTCCCCACCAGCGCGGAGTGGTTCTAGGCTCTTCCGTACCGCCGGTCGCGCAGTGCGGGGACGGGCACCGCACACGCACCGGAGCACCAGCGGTACTTGAGCGCCGCTCCCGAACGGGAGCGCCGCCGGGCAAGGAGGGCCGCATGACCGTACGGCGAGTAATGGGAATCGAGACGGAGTACGGGATCTCCGTCCCGGGGCACCCGAACGCCAATGCCATGCTCACCTCGTCCCAGATCGTCAACGCCTACGCGGCGGCGATGCACCGGGCGCGACGCGCCCGCTGGGACTTCGAGGAGGAGAATCCGCTGCGGGACGCCCGCGGCTTCGACCTCGCCCGCGAGGCCGCCGACAACAGCCAGCTCACCGACGAGGACATCGGCCTCGCCAACGTCATCCTCACCAACGGCGCACGGCTCTACGTCGACCACGCGCACCCCGAATACAGCTCCCCGGAGGTCACCAACCCGCTCGACGCCGTCCTCTGGGACAAGGCCGGCGAGCGGATCATGGCCGAGGCGGCCGTACGGGCCGCCCAGCTCCCCGGAGCCCAGCCCATCCACCTCTACAAGAACAACACCGACAACAAGGGCGCCTCCTACGGCACGCACGAGAACTACCTGATGAAGCGGGAAACCCCCTTCTCGGAGATCGTGCGCCACCTCACCCCCTTCTTCGTCTCCCGCCAGGTCGTCACCGGCGCCGGCCGCGTCGGCATCGGCCAGGACGGCCGCGATCACGGCTTCCAGATCAGCCAGCGCGCCGACTACTTCGAAGTCGAGGTCGGCCTCGAGACCACCCTCAAGCGCCCCATCATCAACACCCGCGACGAGCCCCACTCGGACGCCGAGAAGTACCGCCGCCTCCACGTGATCATCGGCGACGCGAACCTCTCCGAGATCTCGACGTACCTCAAACTCGGCACCACCGCCCTCGTCCTCTCGATGATCGAGGACGCCTTCATCAACGTCGACCTGGCCGTGGACCAGCCCGTGCGCACTCTGCACCAGGTCTCCCACGACCCCGACCTGCGACACCTGATCACCCTGCGCAGCGGCCGCACCCTGACCGCCGTACAACTCCAGATGGAGTACTTCGAGCTGGCCAGGAAGTACGTGGACGAGCGTTTCGGCTCCGACGCGGACGAGCAGACCAAGGATGTGCTGGTCCGCTGGGAGGACGTGCTGGGCCGGCTGGAGAGCGACCCCATGAGCCTGTCGGGGGAGCTGGACTGGATCGCGAAGCGCGAGATCCTCGAGGGCTACCGGAGGCGGGACGGGCTCGGCTGGGACGCCGCCCGGCTCCACCTGGTGGACCTCCAGTACGCGGACGTACGACCCGAGAAGGGCCTGTACAACCGCCTGGCGGCCCGCGGCAAGATGAAGCGGCTGGTGGGAGAGCCGGCGGTGGAGCGCGCCCAGGGCAAGCCGCCGGAGGACACCCGGGCGTATTTCCGGGGCCGGTGCCTGGAGCAGTACGCGGACGATGTCGCCGCGGCCTCGTGGGACTCGGTGATCTTCGACCTCCCGGGCCGCGACTCCCTCCAGCGGGTCCCGACGCTGGAACCCCTGCGGGGTACCCGCAAGCACGTGAAGGAGCTCCTGGACCGCTGCCGCACGGCGGAGGACCTGGTGCGGGTGCTCAGCGGGAACTGAGTTCTTTGGGGTGCCGGCCGGGGCCTGAAAAGGTCCCGGTCCGGGAATCATGGGAACACCCGGACGTTATGAAAGTGCGGGGACGAATACCGGACCCTCCTTGTAGGGTCCGGCGTAGGGTCTGATCTTGGGAGAGGTCCCGATCCGGGGCCTTTCTACGTGAGCGTGCGAACCGAGCGGGGTGAGGTAGACATGGCGACCAAGGACACCGGCGGCGGACAGCAGAAGGCGACTCGCTCGACCGAGGAGGTCGAAGAGCAGGCCGCGGAGGCACAGTCCGACCTCAAGGAACGACAGGAAAAGCTCTCCGACGACGTCGACTCGGTACTTGACGAAATCGATGATGTGCTCGAGGAGAACGCCGAGGACTTCGTGCGCTCCTTCGTTCAGAAGGGTGGAGAGTGATTTTCCCTTCGATTCGAAGGTGAGCGTCACTGGGGAGGGTGAGTGTCGGGGGCGGAGAAGCAGTGTCCGCGGTGTGGGTTACTCAAGCCGCTTGAGGCTTTTGCCTCGAACAAGGCCATGCGTGACGGCCTGCAGTGCTACTGCAGGCCGTGCGCGGCCGAATATCACCAGCAGCGCCAGAAGGCCAAAGGGAAGAACGTCCGCCCCCGTGTTGAAGCCCCGGAAGGGCACAAGTACTGCCGCCGATTCGGGGAGATCAAGCCTCACTCGGAATGGGATCGGAACAAGACCGCATCGGATGGGTTGTCGACGCGCTGCAAAGCGTGCCGGGCCGTCGAAGGCCGGGCAGCTCATCTCAAGCGTGCGTACGGCATGACAGAGGCTGAGCGGGACGAAATGATTGCAGCTCAGGGCGGTCTCTGTTGTATTTGCCTGAAGGCTCCGGCCGTGCATGTGGATCACTGCCACGAGACGGGTAGGGTCCGAGGCGTACTGTGCTTCAACTGCAACTCGGCCATCGGCAAGTTGGGAGACGATCCCGACACTCTGCGTCGGGCCATCTCATACCTGGAGGGACACGCGTGGAAGCCAACAATCGTGGCACAGGGCGTCTACCGGCAGCCTTCCTGACGCCGGGGTCCTCGTCCTTCATGGACTTCCTGGGTGCGCACGCGCCCGAGATGCTGCCGGGGAACCGGAAGCTGCCCGAGGGGATCGTCGAGGCGCCGCACGGGACGACCATCGTCGCCACCACCTTCCCCGGCGGGGTCGTGCTCGCCGGTGACCGGCGGGCGACCATGGGGAACATGATCGCGCAGCGGGACATCGAGAAGGTGTTCCCGGCCGACGAGTACTCCGCGGTGGGCATCGCCGGTACGGCCGGCCTGGCCGTGGAGATGGTGAAGCTGTTCCAGCTGGAGCTCGAGCACTTCGAGAAGGTGGAGGGGGCGACCCTCTCCCTCGAAGGCAAGGCGAATCGGTTGTCGACCATGATCCGGAGCAATCTGGGGATGGCGATGCAGGGGCTCGCGGTCGTGCCGCTCTTCGCGGGCTGGGACGAGGGCAAGGAGAAGGGCCGGATCTTCTCCTACGACGTGACCGGCGGCCGCTCCGAGGAGCACGGCTTCGCCGCCACCGGTTCCGGCTCGATCTTCGCTCGCGGCTCCATGAAGAAGCTGTACCGCCCCGACCTGACGGAGGAGCAGGCCACCACCCTCGTCGTGCAGGCGCTGTACGACGCGGCCGACGACGACTCGGCGACCGGTGGCCCGGACCTCTACCGCCACATCTACCCGATCGTCACCGTCATCACGGACGAGGGATTCCGCAGGCTCAGCGACGACGAGTCGCAGGAGCTCGCCCGTACGGTCACCAACCGTCGCCTGGAGCAGCCCGACGGCCCGCGCGCCGCCCTGCTCTGACCATCCGTCGCCCCGTAGGAGCCCAGAAGAAAGGGACGGACAGCCGGTGTCGACTCCGTTCTACGTCTCACCCCAGCAGGCCATGGCCGACCGGGCGGAATACGCCCGGAAGGGCATCGCCCGCGGTCGCAGCCTTGTCGTGCTGCAGTACGCCGACGGTATCGTGTTCGTCGGCGAGAACCCGTCCCGCGCGCTGCACAAGTTCAGCGAGATCTACGACCGGATCGGCTTCGCGGCCGCCGGCAAGTACAACGAGTACGAGAACCTGCGGATCGGCGGCGTGCGCTATGCCGATCTGCGCGGATACACCTATGACCGTGACGATGTGACGGCCCGTGGGCTCGCCAACGTCTACGCCCAGACGCTGGGCACGATCTTCTCCAGTGCCGGCGAGAAGCCGTACGAGGTGGAGCTGGTCGTGGCCGAGGTCGGTGCGACGGCGGCGGGTGACCAGATCTACCGGCTGCCGCACGACGGTTCGATCGTCGACGAGCACGGCTCGGTCGCGGTCGGTGGCAACGCCGAGCAGATCAGCACCTACCTGGATCAGCGTCACCGGGACGGGATGACCTTGTCCGAGGCGCTGAAGCTGGCGGTGCAGGCGCTGTCCAGCCAGGCGAACAGTGCGGACAAGACGATTCCGGCCGAGCGGCTGGAGGTCGCGGTGCTGGACCGGACGCGGGCCCAGCAGCGGAAGTTCAAGCGGATCCGGGGCCGGCAGCTGTCGCGGCTGCTGGAGGCGGATGTTCCGGCGGCGGCGCAGGCCGACGCGGTCTCGAACGACGAGGCTCCCGAGGACGATTCCGAGTAGGACTTCTCCGAGTGGCCCCGGTCCGTCCCTCTGAGGCGGGCCGGGGCTTCTTCGTGTTCAGGGGTGGGCGGGGGCCGGGCCCGAGGAGGCGCGGACGATCAGTTCGACGGGGATGTCGGGGGCGGTCCAGGGGGTGCCTTCGAGGACGGCGAGGAGGGCGGTCATGCCCTGTTCGCCGACGCGCTCGGCGGGCAGGTGGACGGTGGTGAGTTCGGGTTCGACGGCGGTGGCGAGGGCGAGGTCGTCGAAGCCGGTGACGGAGAGGTCGTCGGGGACGCGCAGGCCGAGGCGGCGGGCGGCCTTGCAGGCGCCGGCGGCGAGGATGTCGTCGTCGCAGACGACGGCGGTGGGCCGGCCTTCGGGGGCCGCCAGGGCCGTCTCCATGGCCGCGCGGGCGTCGGCGACGGTGAGCGGGGCCCGTACGGTGCGCAGCTCGGCGTGGGGCTTCAGGAGGGTGGCGAGGGCTTCGGCGCGGATGTCGAAGGTCCAGGTGTCGACGGCGGCGGCGAGGTGGAGGAAGCGGCGGTGGCCGAGGGGGAGGAGGTGTTCGGTGACTTGGCGCATGCCGTCGGCCATGGCGAGGTTGACGTGGGCGGCGGCGCGTCCGGTGGCGGGGTCGCTGTCGAGCATGACGAGGGGGAGTGCGGCGTCGCCGATGGCGTCGAGGGTGTGGGCGGCCATGGAGGAGGCGATGACTCCGTCGAGGGCGGCGCGGGCCGAGGCGAAGGGGTCGCGGGCGGGGCCGGTGCCGTCGGGGGAGGGGTAGAGGACGACGCCGAAGCCGTGTTCGGCGGCGATGCGGGCGGCGCCGGTGTAGACGCGGGCGAAGAATTCGTTGGTGAGGGCGGGGACGACGAGGAGGGCGGTGCGGGTGCTGCCGAGGCGGAGGTTGCGGGCGGCGAGGTTGGGGCGGTAGCCGAGGGCGCTGGCGGCTTCGCGGACGAGGCCGGCGGTGCGTTCGGAGACGCGGCCGTGCCATTTCTCGCCGAGGACGAGGGAGACGGTGGCCTGGGAGACCCCGGCGGCGGTGGCCACGTCCCGGCTGGTGGGTCTCGTCACACCGTGCTCCTGTTGTACGAGGTCGGCGGGGTGGGGTGCTCGTTCGGCTGGACCGCCGTGCTGCGGCCATGGTACGTATGACGTCCAACGTTATACGTATTACTTGATTGATTCCCGGCTGGGTTCCGGGCAGAAGGGGGCGGACATGGCCGCGGGATACGCGGAGCTGCTCAGGACCCGGCACGCCGCGAGGCTGCTGGCGGGCACGCTCGTCGGCCGGCTGCCGAACGCCACCGCGGCGATCGCGATCGTGCTGTTCACGCGGGCCGAGGGGGGCAGCTACAGCCTCGCGGGCGCCCTCGCCGCGGTCTACGGGGTGGCGAACGCGGTGGGTCAGCCGCTGCTCGGCCGTGCCGTGGACCTGTTCGGGCAGCCGCGGGTGCAGCTGCCGGCCGCGGTGCTCTCGGCGCTGGGCATGACGTGGCTCGCGTTCGCGGGTACCGGGTCGGCGGCGGCCGCGTACGGAGCCGTGGTCGTCGGAGGGTTCTTCGCGCCGCCGCTGGAGGGCGGGCTGCGGGCGCTGTGGCCTTCCGTGCTCGGCGGCAAGGAGGAGCGGGTGCACGCCGCGTACGCGATGGACGCGGTGGCCCAGGAGATCATGTACACGGTCGGTCCGCTGCTCGTGACCCTGTGCGTCTCGCTGTGGGATCCGGCCGGGGCGCTGCTGGTGATCCATGCGCTCGGTGTGCTGGGGGCGCTGTCCGTCGTGGTGTGCGAGCCCTCGCGGAATTGGCGTTCGGAGCCGCGCGAGGCGCACTGGCTGGGCGCGCTGCGCTCGCCGGGGCTGCGGGCGCTGCTGGGCGCGTTCTTCTTCGTGGGCATGGCGCTGGGTTCGATCACGGTGGCGGGTGTGGCGTACGCCGACGGCCACGGGGGCCAGGGGGTGTACGGCTGGCTGATGGCGGCTCTGGGCCTGGGCGCGCTGGCCGGCGGGGTGCTGTACGGGGCGCGGCAGTGGGCGGGTGCGCCGGAGCGGCGGCTGCGGCTGCTGGTGGCGCTGCTGGCGGTGTGTTATCTGCCGCTGATGCTGGTTCCGGGGCCGGTGTCGATGACGGCGCTGTCGGCGCTCGCGGGTGTGTTCCTGGCGCCCGCGCTGGCGTGTGCGTTCATCGTCGTGGACCGGCACGCTCCGGCGGGGACCGTGACGGAGGCGTTCTCGTGGCTGGTGACGTTCTTCGGGGTGGGTGCGGCGATCGGTACGGCTGTGGCCGGGCCGGCGGTGGAACTGGGCGGCACGGCGACGGGGTTCGGTGTGGCGAGTGTCGCGGGTGCGGCGGCGCTGCTGGTTCTGACGCTGACTCAGCGGATCCTGGCTGCTCCCGGCCGGTCCCGTACGGTGACGGGCTCGGTGCCGGCTTCTTCGGAGGGTGCGGAGGGGGGCCCGGTGGAGGGTCCCGCGGAGGGGCCGGCGGAGCGGCTCGTCGGCAACTGATCGAAACGGCGTTCACGAACCCGGTTTCAGAACAGTGCAGAAGGCGTAATGTTCAGTCATGGACCGCCGCATTTTCGGGCTGGAGAACGAGTACGGCGTCACGTGCACGTTCAGGGGACAGCGCCGACTGTCTCCTGACGAAGTGGCGCGCTACCTCTTCCGCCGTGTTGTGTCATGGGGCCGCAGCAGCAATGTCTTCCTGCGGAACGGCGCCCGTCTGTACCTCGACGTGGGTTCGCATCCGGAATATGCAACTCCCGAATGCGACAACGTGACCGAACTGGTCACGCACGACAAGGCGGGCGAGCGCATTCTCGAAGGCCTGCTCGTCGATGCCGAACGCCGCCTGCACGAGGAGGGAATCGCGGGCGACGTCTATCTCTTCAAGAACAACACCGACTCGGCCGGCAACTCGTACGGGTGTCACGAGAACTATCTCGTGGCCCGGCACGGAGAATTCTCCCGCCTGGCGGACATCCTCATTCCGTTCCTTGTCACGCGGCAGCTGATCTGCGGTGCGGGCAAGGTGCTGCAGACCCCTCGGGGTGCGGTCTACTGCGTGAGTCAGCGGGCCGAGCACATCTGGGAGGGCGTCAGCTCCGCGACGACCCGGTCCCGGCCGATCATCAACACCCGGGACGAGCCGCACGCGGATGCCGAGCGCTACCGCCGTCTGCACGTGATCGTCGGGGACTCGAACATGTCCGAGACGACCATGCTGCTCAAGGTGGGGGCCACCGACCTGGTGCTGCGCATGATCGAGGCGGGCACGGTGATGCGGGACCTGACCCTGGAGAACCCGATCCGGGCGATCCGCGAGGTCAGCCACGACATCACCGGCCAGCGCAAGGTGCGTCTCGCGAGCGGTCGCGAGGCCTCCGCGCTGGAGATCCAGCGCGAGTACTACGACAAGGCCGTGGACTTCGCCGAGCGCCGGGGGATCCGTACCGGCACGGTGGACCAGGTGCTGGAGCTGTGGGGCCGCACCCTCGACGCGATCGAGGCGGAGGACCTGGACCGGATCGGGACCGAGATCGACTGGGTCATGAAGTACCAGCTGATCGAGCGGTACCGGGCCAAGCACGGCATGACCATGTCGAACCCGAGGGTGGCTCAGATAGACCTCGCGTACCACGACATCCACCGTCGGCGCGGGCTGTACTACCTGCTGGAGCGCAAGGGGCAGGCGGCGCGGATCTGCAACGACCTGAAGATCTTCGAGGGCAAGTCGGTGCCCCCGCAGACCACCCGGGCGCGGCTGCGCGGTGATTTCATCCGCCGGGCGCAGGAGCAGCGACGGGACTTCACGGTCGACTGGGTGCATCTGAAGCTCAACGACCAGGCGCAGCGGACCGTGCTGTGCAAGGACCCGTTCCGGTCGGTGGACGACCGGGTGGAGAAGCTGATCGCCGGGATGTGACATCGCGCGGATCTTGCGGCGCTCGTGGCAGGGCCTCGTACGGAATCTCGTACGAGGCCCTGTGCACGCCTTAGAGTGGCGACGACCGCCAGCCGTCTGAGATCTGAGGAACCCGTGCGCCGACTTGCCGGCCTGCTTGTCGTACCCCTTCTGCTGCTGTCGACAGCAGCGTGTGGCGACAGCGGCTCCGACTCCGCCCAGATGAAGAACGGGGCGCCCGCGATCACGAAGGGTGCCAAGTTCGGAGAGACTCCCGCCCTGTCGAAGGGCAAGGGCGAGCCGCCGAAGGAACTGAAGGTGGTGACCGTCACCGAGGGCACCGGTCCGGTGCTCAAGAAGGGTGACATCGCCCAGGTCAACTACTACGGCCAGGTGTGGGACGGCAAGGAGCCGTTCGACCAGAGCTTCGGCAAGGGCAAGCCGTTCGACGTGACCATCGGCGCCGGAATGGTCATCAAGGGCTGGGACCAGGGCCTTGAGGGCAAGAAGGTCGGCAGCCGCCTGGAGCTGGTGATCCCGCCGGCCCTCGGCTACGGGGACAAGGGCTCGGGCGACAAGATCAAGCCGAATGCCACGCTGGTCTTCGTCGTGGACATCGTCAAGGGCACCTCGGTCCCGGTCTCGGCCACGGGCAAGGAGGTCCCGCAGGAGGACAAGGCCCTGCCGAAGGTCGGTACGAACACGGACGGCAAGGAAGTCTCCGTGACCGTTCCGAAGGACACCGAGCCGCCGGCGAAGCTGGTCTCGAACTACGTGCTCGAGGGTGACGGCCCGGCCGTCAAGGACACCGACAGCGTCGTGGTCAAGTTCAACGGCAAGACGTGGAAGGACGACAAGACCTTCGAAAGCACGTACGCCACCGACCAGACGGTGACGTGGCCGATGGACCAGCTCTCGGTCAAGGGCCTCAAGGACGGCCTGCTCGGCAAGAAGGCCGGCAGCCGCATCCTGCTGGTCATCCCGCCGGACCAGGCGTTCGGCGACAAGGAGCAGGGCACCATCCCGGCGAACTCGACGCTCGTCTTCAGCCTCGACATCCTCTCCGTGATGTAAGACTGTCCCAGTTGACCTGATTCAGTTTTGAGGAGCAGTTCCGTGAGCAACCAGCTCGAGAAGCCCGAGATCGACTTCCCCGAGGGCCCGGTCCCGACGGACCTCGTCATCGAGGACATCTGGGAGGGCGACGGCGCCGAGGCCACGGCCGGCAACAAGGTCTCCGTCCACTACGTGGGCGTGGCCTTCTCCACCGGTGAGGAGTTCGACGCCTCCTGGAACCGCGGCGCCCCGCTGCAGTTCATCCTGGGCATCGGCCAGGTCATCTCGGGCTGGGACCGGGGTGTCCAGGGCATGAAGGTCGGCGGCCGTCGCAAGCTGACGATCCCGGCCCACCTCGCGTACGGCGACCAGAGCCCGACCCCGGCCATCAAGCCGGGCGAGACGCTGATCTTCGTCTGCGACCTGATGGGCGTCTGATTCGACGACCCGTGACCGGTAAAGGGGCCCCCGCCGCGAGGCGGGGGCCCTCGCTTTTGCCGGGGCCCGCCGGGGCGGTACGGTCAACGGTCACGGACGTGTGCGTCGTGCGCGTCGCGCGCGTCGTGCAACGTGTAAGCGGAGAAGGGCGGAAGGGCGTCGATGGCGATTGCCAAGGCCGAGCGGCTGATGAATCTGGCGCTGTGTCTGCTGGGGACCCGTCGGCCGCTGAGCAAGCGCGAACTGCGCGGTTCCATCGAGGCGTACATGGAGGCCGGCAACGACGAGTCCTTCAACCGCATGTTCGAGCGGGACAAGGACGATCTGCGTGAACTCGGCCTGGTCATCGAGACGGTGGAGAACCTGGAGGGCGAGACCGGCTACCTCGCCCGCCGCGACAGCAACCGGCTGCCGCCCGTCTCCCTCGACGCCGAGGAGGCCGCCGCCCTCGGGCTCGCGGCCAAGGTCTGGCAGCAGGCCCGCCTCGCCGGAGCCGCCAGCGGGGCCCTGCAGAAGCTGCGCGCGGGCGGGATGCCGGAGGCGGGGGACCCGTACGAGGGCCAGCACAGCGCCATCGAGCCGCGCATCCCGGTCCACGAGGCGGCGTTCGAACCGCTGATGCTGGCCTGCCGCGACCGTCGGCCCGTGGTCTTCGACTACCGCAAGTCCACCGCCGCGCACCCCGAGACCCGCCAGGTCGAGCCGTGGGCGCTGGAGTGCTGGCGCGGCCACTGGTACCTGGCCGGCTACGACCGCGACCGCGGGGCGGAGCGGGTGTTCCGGCTCTCCCGGATCACCGGCAAGGTCCGCTCCCGGGCGGCCAAGTACACCGCCGAGGTCCCGGACGTGGTCACCGTACGGGAGACCGTGGCGAGCTGGGCCGGGGAGGGCGCGGACCGCTCCGCGCTGATCCGGCTGCGGGCCGGAGCCGGGTACCCGCTGCGGGCCAAGGCCACCGCCGTGCGCGAGGGCGGTGACGGCTGGGACGAGCTGGAGATCCCGTACGGGCACGGGCTGGACGCCTGGCTGGTCGAGTTCGGGCCGGACGTGGTGGTCGTGGAGCCCGCCGACCTGCGGGCGGACGTCGTGGACCGGCTGCGCGCCGTGGCCAAGGGCTGAGGCCGACCAGGCGGGCCGGGCCCGCCGCGGCCGCCGCGGCCGCCGCACGATCCGCACCGACCGCACAACCGCACCGTTCGCAAGACGTGCCCTGAGGGGGAGACGTACCAGCATGGCTGCCAACGCCATCGACCAGACCCGCCGGATGCTGTCCCTGGTGACGTACCTGCGCGAGCGCCCCGGGGCGCACGTCGCGGACGTCGCCCGCGCCTTCGGGATCACCGAGGACGAGCTGATCTCGGACCTCGACGTGCTGCCCATGTGCGGGACCAGCTTCCGCGGCGGGGACCTGCTCGACATCGACACCGACGGGGAGCGCATCTGGTGGCGCAACCCCGACGCGTCGGGGGAGTCCACCGCCGAGCCGCTGCGCCTGGCCGCCGACGAGGCGACCGCGCTGCTGGTCGCCGCCCGCGCCGTGGCCACGCTGCCGGGGCTGCGCGAGAGCGACCGCGACGCGCTGCTGCGGGCCACCGCGAAACTGGAGGCGGCCGCGGGCGAGGCGGCCGGGGCGAGCTCCCGGCTGTCGGTGACCTTCGAGGCGGAGGGCGGGGTCTTCGCGGACGTCGACCGGGCCATCGCGGAGCGCCGGCGGCTGTGGCTGCGCTACTACTCGCCGGCGCGGGACGAGCTGACCGAGCGCAAGGTCGACCCGATCCGGCTCTTCGCGGTGGGCCACACGTACATGGAGGGCTGGTGCCACCTCTCCGAGGCCCGGCGCACCTTCCGCCTCGACCGGGTCGCCGAGATCCGGCTGCTGGACGAGCGGGCCGAGCCGCCCGCCATCGAGCCGCGCGACCTGTCCGAGGGGCTCGTCCAGCCGGCCGCCGAGGACCCGGAAGTCGTGGTCGAGGTCGGGCCGGGCGGCCGCTGGGTCGCCGAGTACTACCCGCACGACAGCGCCGAGGAGCTGTCCGACGGCGGCCTGCGGATCACGCTGCGCAGCCCGGACCCGGCCTCGCTGCGCCGCCTCGCGCTGCGGCTGGGCCGCGAGGGCCGGATCGTGGCCCCCGCGGAGCTGGCGGACAGCGCGCGGCAGGCGGCCCGGGAGGCCCTCGCCGGGTACGGCGAACAGGGCTGAGCAAGGGGAAGCGGCGGGGCCGTGCGGTACGGGGCCGTGCCGTACGGAAGGAATGGGCTGAGAGGAGCGCCGAGCGATGTCGCCAATGTCCGGGCCACGGGGTGTACATGCTGGCGCAGGGCCGCCGGGGCGGTCGGCCACGGTGGGACCGGTCTCCTTCAAGGCGGCCTGTTCCGACTGCCGTGCCCGCTTCGAGCTGGACGCGGGGTCCCTGCGGCTGGTGATCGGCGGCAGCCGGCGGACCACGTTCTACTCCTTCACCTGTCCCGAGTGCGGGGCCTCCGTACGCAAACCGGCCGGCGAGCGCATCGTGGAACTGCTGACCGGCGGCGGCGTGAGCACCCTGCGCAGCATCTGAGGCGGCCGGTGGCCTAGGCTCGACCCCATGCTGTGGCCGATGCTCGCAATCGCCCTGGGTTTCCTGGGGCTCGCCGTCCTCGCCGTCCTCGCCGTGCGGGTGTACGTGGAGGTGCGGCGGCTGTCCGGCCAGGTCGCGCGGGCCGGCCGCCGGATCGCGGACGCCTCGGCGGATCTGGAGCGCGCGGCGACGGATCTGGCGCGCGCGGGCGGGGCCGCCGGGCCGTGACACCCGGGTCTGCGGCCCGCACGTATATGGCAGGTGTGAGACGGGACCCGTACCGTCGGTCGAAGCCGCACGCAAGGCGGGAGACGCCGGGGGATTGCCGGGCGTTAACCCCCGGGGGTTACGATCCTTGCCTGAGCGGTCACGGATCACGGTCCGGGGCCGCCGACACCACAACCAGCCGTTCCGGTGAGAAGGAAGTCAGACATGATCGGCAATCTGAAGCCTCTTGAGATCCTCCTGATCATCGCCGTGATCTTCCTGCTGTTCGGTGCCAAGAAGCTCCCCGACATGGCGCGCTCCCTCGGCAAGTCGGCCCGCATCCTCAAGAGCGAGGCCAAGGCCATGAAGGCCGAGAGCGCGGCGGAGGACAACGCCACCGCTGCCACGGTCGCCGACCAGGCCCCGCAGCAGGCCGCCGCCCCGCGTACCATCAAGGCCGCTCCCGGCGACGTGACCGGCTCGCGCCCCGTCAACGAGCCGAACCACACCACCCAGGGCTGATCGCCCGGCCGCCGGGCTGCCGGTCCGGGGCCGCGATCACGCCGGTCATCTGCAACGAGACAAGGGACGTGGGTTGCTCAAGTCTGCCCGCAAGCAGGAGAAGCAGAGCAAGCAGGCGAAGGACGCCGAAGGGCGGATGCCTCTTGTCGAGCACCTGCGTGAGCTGAGAAACCGCCTGCTGAAGTCGGTCCTGGCGATCCTCGTGATCACCATCGTGGCGGCCCTGTACTACAAGAACCTCATCGACTTCATGCTGAAGCCGATGCTGGACTCCGTGGGCTGCACCAACGGGGTGGTCTCACAGCGCAACGGACGGCCCTGCGCCGACATGACCGTGAACGGCCTCATCGCCCCGTTCTCGATCGCCCTCAAGGTCTCGCTCACCGCCGGTGTGGTGCTCTCGGCGCCGGTGTGGCTCTACCAGCTCTGGGCCTTCGTCGCCCCGGGCCTGCACAACCACGAGAAGCGCTACGCGGTGGGCTTCGTCGCCGTCGGCGCTCCGCTGTTCGCCACCGGTGGGGTGCTCGCCTACAAGCTGCTGCCGCAGACCGCCACGATCCTTCTCGAATTCACCCCCGACAACGCGCGCAACCTGCTCCCGGTCGACGACTACCTCGACCTGGTCACGCGCATGGTCATCGTCTTCGGTCTCGCCTTCGAGCTGCCGCTGCTGCTGATCCTGCTCAACTTCACCGGGATCCTCACCGCGAAGCGGCTGGCGAGCTGGTGGCGGGCCATGGTGCTGGGCATCACGATCTTCGCCGCGTTCGCCACGCCCACCGGCGACCCGCTGACCATGATGTCGCTGGCCGCGCCGATCATCGCCCTCTACTTCCTCGCGCTCGGGCTCTGCCTGATCAACGACCGCAGGCGGGGCCGCAACAACCCCGACGCGCTGCTCGACGACGACGAGGCCTCCGCGCTGGACCTCACGCCCGCGCCGATCGGTGAGATGGAGCCCGTGCAGGCCCCGGCCGCCCTGCCCGAGCAGGCCGACGGCGGACGCAGGCAGATCAACGGTTACGACGACGCGACCTGACAGGTACATTCTCCCCAGCTACCGCTGGGAGGTGCCCCCAGGTGACCGCTGAGATCACCCTCTTCGTCAATCCCACCGCGGGCCGCGGCCGGGGCGCGCACGCCGCGCAGCCGGCCGCTTCCGCGCTCCGGGCCGCCGGGTTCTGCGTACGGACGGTCCTCGGCGCCGATGCCGGGGACGCCCTGGCGCGGCTGCGCACCGCCGTCCGCGAGGGCACCGGGGCGGTCATCGCGGTCGGCGGCGACGGCGTGGTCTCCCTGGCCCTGCAGGCCCTGGCCGGGACGCTGGTGCCGCTCGGGGTGGTCGCGGTGGGGACCGGCAACGACTTCGCGCGGACGATGGGGCTGCCCGTACGGGAGCCCGCGCAGGCGGGGCGGCTGGCCGCCGAGGCGCTCAAGGAGGGCCGGGTCCGCGAGATCGACCTCGGGCGGGTGGCCGGCGCCGGGGCCGGGGCCGGCGGCGAGACCTGGTACGGGACCGTGCTGTGCTCCGGCTTCGATTCGCGGGTCAACGACCGCGGCAACCGGATGCGGCTGCCGGCGGGCCGGTTCAAGTACGACCTGGCGATGCTCGCGGAGCTGGCCGCCTTCAGGCCGTTCCCGTACCGGATCACCCTCGACGACGGTCCGGTGATCGAGACCGAGGCCACGCTGGTGGCCGTCGGCAACGGGTCCTCGTACGGCGGCGGCATGCGCATCTGCGCCGGTGCCGTCCCCGATGACGGGCTCTTCGACATCGTGGTCGTCGGCGACTGCAGCCGCTCCACGCTGCTCAAGGTCTTCCCGCGGGTCTACAAGGGGACGCACCTGAGCCACCCGAAGGTCACCGTCCACCGGGCCGCGAAGATCACCCTGGAGGCCGCCGGGATCACGGCCTACGCGGACGGCGAGCCCCTCGGGCCGCTGCCCGTGACCGCCGCGTGCGTACCGGCGGCCCTGCGGCTGCTGGTGTAGGGCCGTGGGGCGGCAGGGCTGCTCATAATGACCGCGACTGTTGTCAGAGGCGGCGGGTAGGCTCGAGAACAAGATGACCGAAGAACTCTCACCCGCCGAGCGGTACGCCGCTGCCCGGATCCGCGCCGCCGAAGAGGCCTCCGCCCTGGCCCCCTTCCGCGAGATGTACGAATTCGACCTGGACGCGTACCAGGTCGACGCCTGCAAGGCACTGGAGGCCGGCAAGGGCGTGCTGGTCGCCGCCCCGACCGGCTCGGGCAAGACCATCGTCGGCGAGTTCGCCGTGCACCTGGCCCTGCGGCAGGGCCGCAAGTGCTTCTACACGACGCCCATCAAGGCCCTGTCGAACCAGAAGTACGCCGACCTCGTCAAGCGCTACGGCGCCGACAAAGTGGGCCTGCTGACCGGCGACAACAGCGTCAACTCCGAGGCGCCCGTGGTCGTGATGACCACCGAGGTGCTCCGCAACATGCTGTATGCGGGCTCGCAGTCGCTGCTCGGCCTCGGCTACGTCGTGATGGACGAGGTGCACTACCTCTCCGACCGGTTCCGCGGAGCCGTCTGGGAGGAAGTGATCATCCACCTCCCCGAGTCGGTGACCCTGGTGTCCCTGTCGGCCACCGTGTCCAACGCCGAGGAGTTCGGCGACTGGCTGGACACCGTGCGCGGCGACACCGAGGTGATCGTCTCCGAGGAGCGGCCCGTTCCGCTGTGGCAGCACGTCATGGCCGGCCGCCGGATCCACGATCTCTTCGAGGAGGAGTCCGACCACGGAGGCCGCGGCTCCGCGCGCCGCGAGGTCAACCCCGACCTGCTGCGCATGGCGCGCGAGGAGAACAGCCGCACGTACAACCCGAAGGACCGGCGGCGCGGCAAGATGGTCCGCGAGGCCGACCGCGAGCGCGAGCGGCGTTCCCGCGGCCGGATCTGGACCCCCGGCCGCCCCGAGGTCATCGCCCGCCTCGACGGCGACGGGCTGCTGCCCGCGATCAACTTCATCTTCAGCCGGGCCGGGTGCGAGGCCGCCGTCCAGCAGTGCCTGTACGCGGGGCTGCGGCTCAACGACGACTCCGCCCGCCTGAGGGTCCGCGAGATCGTCGAGGAGCGGACCGCCTCCATCCCCACCGAGGACCTGCACGTCCTGGGGTACTACGAGTGGCTGGAAGGCCTGGAGCGGGGCATCGCCGCGCACCACGCCGGCATGCTGCCCACCTTCAAGGAGGTCGTGGAGGAGCTGTTCGTCCGCGGCCTGGTCAAGGCCGTCTTCGCCACCGAGACCCTGGCGCTGGGCATCAACATGCCCGCGCGCACGGTGATCCTGGAGAAGCTGGTCAAGTGGAACGGCGAGCAGCACGCCGACATCACCCCCGGCGAGTACACGCAGCTCACCGGCCGGGCCGGGCGGCGCGGCATCGATGTCGAGGGCCACGCCGTGGTGCTCTGGCAGCGGGGCATGGACCCGGCGGCGCTCGCCGGGCTCGCCGGCACCCGTACGTATCCGCTGCGCTCCAGCTTCAAGCCGTCGTACAACATGGCCGTGAACCTGGTCCAGCAGTTCGGGCGGCACCGCTCGCGCGAGCTGCTGGAGACCTCCTTCGCCCAGTTCCAGGCCGACCGCTCGGTCGTCGGGATCTCCCGGCAGGTGCAGCGCAACGAGGAGGGCCTGGAGGGCTACCAGGAGGGCATGACCTGCCACTTGGGCGACTTCGAGGAGTACGCGCAGCTGCGCCGCGACCTCAAGGACCGCGAGACGGACCTGGCGAAGCGGGGTGCGGCCCAGCGCCGGGCCCAGGCGGCCGGTTCCCTGGAGAAGCTCAAGCCGGGCGACATCATCCACGTGCCGACCGGCAAGTTCGCCGGGCTCGCGCTGGTCCTGGACCCGGGCGTGCCGGCCGGGCGGGTCAACGGGCACCGCGGGTACGAGTACGCCGAGGGCCCGCGCCCGCTGGTGCTGACCGCGGAGCGGCAGGTCAAGCGGCTCGCCGCGATCGACTTCCCGGTCCCGGTCGAGGCCATCGAGCGGATGCGGATCCCCAAGACCTTCAACGCGCGCTCGCCGCAGTCCCGTCGGGACCTGGCGTCCCAACTGCGGTCCAAGGCAGGGCACATCGCGCCGGAGCGGCGCGGACGCGGCCGGGCCGAGGCAGCCGACGACCGCGAGATCGCCCGGCTGCGCGCCGCACTGCGGGCACACCCCTGCCACGGCTGCGACGAGCGCGAGGACCACGCCCGCTGGGCGGAGCGCTACCACCGGCTCAAGCGGGACACCCAGCAGCTGGAGCGGCGCATCGAGGGCCGGACGAACACGATCGCCCGCACCTTCGACCGGATCCACGCGCTGCTCACCGAGCTGGACTACCTGCGCGAGGACGAGGTCACCGTGCACGGCAAGCGGCTCGCCCGGCTGTACGGGGAGCTCGACCTGCTGGCGTCCGAGTGCCTGCGCGCCGGGGTCTGGGAGGGTCTGTCCCCGGCCGAACTGGCCGCCTGCGTCTCGGCGTTGGTGTTCGAGGCGCGGCAGTCCGACGACGCGGTGGCGCCGAAGGTGCCGGGCGGCGCGGCGAAGGCGGCGCTGGGCGAGATGGTCCGGATCTGGGGCCGGCTCGACGCGCTGGAGGAGGAGCACCGCATCAACCAGGCGGAGGGCGTGGGCCAGCGCGAGCCGGACCTGGGCTTCGCGTGGGCGGCGTACCAGTGGGCCTCCGACAAGAGCCTGGACGAGGTGCTGCGCGAGGCGGAGATGCCGGCCGGCGACTTCGTGCGCTGGTGCAAGCAGGTCATCGACGTGCTGGGGCAGATCGCGGCCGCGGCTCCGTCGTCCTCCGCTCCGCCGTCCTCGCAGGGCGGGAGCACCGTGGCGCGAAATGCCCGTAAAGCCGTGGACGCACTGCTTCGGGGTGTAGTGGCCTACAGCTCGGTCGGCTAGGCGCTTTTGGGGTTTCCTCCGAACGCGGTCATGGCCGGATCTCATCTCTTGCCATGATCGCTTCGGTGGTGTCCTGTGCGACGATCGCCCCATGACCGGGGGAACGGCCGAAGGGCCGAGACGGGTCGGCCGGCCGCGCGCCGATCAGCTGCGGCCGGCGGGCGGCCGGCCGCCGCGCGAGGAACTCCTGTGCGCGGCGGCCGAGCTGTTCACCGTCCGGGGGTACGCGGCCACCACCACGCGGACGGTGGCCGAGCGGGCCGGAATGCGCCAGGCCACGATGTGCCACTAGTTCCGCGGCAAGGAGGAACTCCTCGCCGAACTCCTGGAGTCCACGGTCGCGTCCTCGCTGGTGCTCTCCCGCCGGCTGCTCGCCGACGCCGGGAGGCCCGCGGCGCAGCGGCTGTGGGAGCTGTGCCGTTCGGACGTGATGCTGCTGTGCGGGCCGGTGGCGGCCTTCGCGGAGGCCACCGCCGACGCGGCACTGCGGGTCGCGGGGGCCGCGCCCTAGGTTCCGGCTTCCCAGCCCGCGAGGTCCTCCCAGGCCCGCAGGGACAGAGCGCTCTCGAAGCGGCGCGGGGTTCCGGTCACCGGGTCGGTGAACGACACGGTGCGGGCCAGGAGCTGGAGCGGTCGCCGGTAGTCGTCCGGGGCCGGGTCGGTGACCTGCGGGTACACCGGGTCGCCGAGGATCGGCAGGCCCAGGCTGTTCATGTGCACCCGCAGCTGGTGGGTGCGGCCGGTGTGCGGGGTCAGCCGGTAGCGGCCCAGTTCCCCCTTGGTGCCGAGGAGTTCGACCAGGCTCTCGGCATTCGGCTCGGCGCCCGGGATCTCGGCCGCGGCGATGACCCCGCGGGTCTTCTCGATGTGGCTGCGGACCGTGCGGGGGAGGCCCACCGCCGGGTCGTGGCGGGAGAGGGCCTCGTACTCCTTGTGGACCTGCCGCTCCTGGAACAGCAGCTGGTACGCGCCGCGGTCCTCGGGACGGACGCTGAACATCACCAGTCCGGCGGTCAGCCGGTCCAGCCGGTGCGCCGGGCTCAGCTCGGGCAGGTCGAGCTCGGTGCGGAGCCGGGCCAGCGCGGTCTGCGTGATATGGCTGCCGCGCGGGGTGGTCGCCAGGAAGTGCGGCTTGTCCACGACCAGGAGGTGCGCGTCCCGGTGGACGACGCGGATCGGGAAGGGCACGGCCGGCTCCGGCTCCAGGTCCCGGTGGAACCAGACGTAGGCGCCGGGCTCGTACGGGTCCTCGGGACGCAGGACCCGCCCGCCGGGGCCGAACACCCGCCCGGTGCGCAGCAGGTGCGCGATGAACACGGCGCCGCGGGTGCCGGCGTAGCGCGCGGCGAGGTAGCCGCCGAGGTCGGGCCACCGCCCGTCGGGGTCGGCGGGCAGCCGCAGCCGGACCGGGTCGATGCCGGCGACCTGGGGGAGGGGCGAGGGGGGTGGCTGGGCTCTGCGTCTCATCGGGTCCAGGCTATGCGGCGGCTACTGCCTGGTGAACGTGCCCAGGTGGTTGCCGTCCAGGTACTCGATGCGGACCGTGCCGTCCTTGAAGATCACCCCGGTGCGGCCGGCCGCGTTCTCGCCGGCGGTCACGTAGCTGAAGGTGTCGCCGTCGTAGTGGGTGAGCGGGAAACGCATCGGCTTCGGGCCGAGGGAGAGGGTGAGTCCGCCGGTGCCGGTGCCGGTGCCGGTGCCGTTCGCCGTCACGGTCAGCTTGCCGTAGTACGGGTTGTCGTAGGTCCCGCTGTAGGCGCTGTCGGCGCGGGCCGGCGTCGCGTTCGCGGGCGGATGGGCGTAGTCGGTGGTGGAGCGGTCCGTGTCGTCCAGCCGGGCGTAGGCCGCGGCGAAGAAGGCCAGCCAGTCGGTGGTGGGCTTGCCGTGCTCGGCGGTGTCGAAGAAGTCGAGCGCGATGGCGTCGGCTACGCCGACCGGGGCGCCGTTGGTGAGGACGATGATGCCGAGCTGCTCCAGCGGGAGCATGGTGACGTTGGTGTTGGCGCCGAGGCCGAAGGCGCCGGAGTGGCTGAGGCGGAGCCGGCCCGCGTCGTCGTACGAGACGTTCCAGCCGAGCCCGTAGAAGCCGGTGTGGTTCAGGGGCGGGGTCGGCGGCTGCGCCAGGATCTGGGGCAGGTGCGTGACGGCGAGGGTGTCGGCGGGGATGATCCGCTTCCCGTCGAGGGTGCCGCCGGCCAGCTGGAGCCGCAGCCAGCGGGCCATGTCCGTGGCGGTGGAACTGACCCCGCCGGCCGGGGCCTGGGCGTCCGGGTCGCGCACGTAGCGGGGCGACCAGGTGGTGTCGGGGTTCTTGACGTGGGTGGCGGCGTGGTCGGGGGCGTTCGCGAAGGCGGAGAACTCGGTGCTGGTGTGCGTCATGCCGGCGGGCTTGAAGAGGGTGTCCTCGGCGAGCTTCTGCCAGCTCGTACCGTGCTGACGGGCGATGGCCTCGGCGGCCGCGGTGAAGCCGAAGTTGGTGTAGGCGTAGCTCACGCGGAAGGGGGCGAGGGGCTCCAGGCGGAGGTGGTCGAGGATGTACGACTGGTCGTAGCCGAGGTCTTCGAGGAGGTCGCCGGCGTGGTCGGGGAGGCCGCTGCGGTGGGAGAAGAGGTCGGCGGTGGTGACGTGGCCGGTGACCCAGGGGTCCTTGAGGGCGAACCCGGGGAGATCGGCGCGCTGGTCCCAGTCGGCGGGGTTCTTGAGGGTGCCGGCCACGACGGTGGACGAGATCGGCTTGGAGAGGGACGCGATCTGGAAGACCGTGTCGGGGCCGACCTTGCCGGTCTCGCCGGTGCGGCGGACACCGAAGCCCTTGAGGTAGACGACCTTGTCGCGGTGGACGACGGCGACGGAGATCCCGGGGACGCCGGTGCTGCGCATGCTGTCGGTGACGAACCCGGTGAGACGTGCCAGCGCGGTGTCCACTTCCGCTTCCGTGATCTGGGGCTTCGGCGCGGGGGGCGGGCTGGGGGCGGCGGTCGCGGCCGTCGCGGCGAACACGACGGCGGCTCCGGCCACGCTGAGTATGCGGAGCGTACGCATGCGCACATTGTCCCGCCGAACGGGTGACCCCGCCCTTTCACCGCCTCCCGGGGATTCGCCCCGGCCCCGGGTGCTCGGTCGTGTTCCGGCGCGGCGCGGCGCGTGCGCGGGGCCGGGACATCGCGTGCCGGGCGGGGGCCGGTGTGCGCCGGCGGGCTCCCGGGCGGGGTCAGGCCGCGGATTCCTGTTCGGCCAGGACGCTGGCGTTCCAGCCGCGCTTGATGGCCCGCCAGCCCTCGTCCGTCTCGCCGAGGCGCCAGTAGCCGGAGATCGACAGGCGTTCCTTCGGGATTCCCCGCTCCAGGCGGAGGTGGCGGCGAAGGTCCTTCACGAAGCCCGCCTCGCCGTGGACGAAGGCGTGGACATCGCGTGAGGGGAACTCGAGGGCCCGGACCGCCTGGACCAGTGTCTCGCCGACCGGGCGGGCGCCGCGGTGGAGCCAGACCGGGACGATGCCGTCGGGGGTGGCGATCTTCTGTTCGTCGTCCGGGCCCTCGACCTCCACGAACGCGCGCACCCGTGCGCCCGCCGGCATCCTCTCCATCGCGGCCGCGATCGCCGGCAGCGCGGACTCGTCGCCGACCAGCAGGTGCCAGTCGGCCGTCGGGTCCGGCGCGTAGGCGCCGCCCGGGCCGAGGAAGCGGACGAGTTCGCCCGGCCGGACGCGGGCCGCCCAAGGACCGGCCAGCCCCTCGTCACCGTGGACGACGAAGTCGAGCGTCAGCTCCAGGTGCGCCGGGTCCCACGAACGGATCGTGTACGCCCGCTGGCGCGGCCACGCCTCTCGCGCGTACTCCGCGCGGATCCGGTCCAGGTCCCACGGCGAGGGGTAGGTGACGCCCTCGGGGGCGAACAGGACCTTGATGTAGTGGTCGGTGAACTCGCCCGCACTGAATCGGACCAGTCCGGCACCACCCAGCACCACGCGCACCATGTGCGGCGTCAGCCGCTCTGTGCGCACGACGACTGCGGTGCCGACTTTGCGGGCGCGTCCTTCTGCCACGGCGTATCCCCTTGCTCCCCTGAAACTTAGGATTACCTAAGTTAGCACCTCAGCGGTGCAGCGCGCTGCCCAGGCGCGAAACCGCTCCCCCGAGGCCCCACCGGTGCGCCAGCGCATCGACGAGTTCCGGCTGCGCGGGCACCGTCGGCAGAGCCGGATCGAATGCGGGAAGAGGGACGTCCGAGGCCACCTGGACCACCTTCGGAGCCACTGCCAGATAGGGCCGGGATTCGTCCAGCCGCTTGCGCTGGGTGGGCGTCAGCTTCGACTTCGGGTCGTCGATCGCCGCGATGATCCCGGCCAGCGTGCCGTACGCGTCCAGCAGCTTCGCCGCCGTCTTCTCGCCGATCCCCGGGACCCCCGGCAGGCCGTCGCTCGGGTCCCCGCGCAGCAGCGCCAGGTCCGCGTACCCCGGGCCGTCCACCCCGTACTTCTCGCGCAGCCACGCCTCGTCCGTCACCTGTAGCGTGCCGACCCCCTTGAGCGGGTACAGCACGCGCCGCTGCCGGGCGTCGTCCACCAGCTGGTAAAGGTCCCTGTCGCCGGTGACGATGTCCACCGGGCCGGTGGCGCGCGCCGTGAGCGTGCCGATCACGTCGTCGGCCTCGTACCCGGCGACCCCCACCCGGGCGATCCCGAACGCGTCCAGCGCCGTCTCGATGATCGGCACCTGCGGGGCCAGGGTGTCCGGGGTCTCCTCCACGTCCGGTCCGGACTCGGTCTCCTGCGCGACCCGGTGGGCCTTGTAGGACGGGATCAGCTCCACCCGCCAGTGCGGACGCCAGTCGGCGTCCATGCACGCCACCAGATCGTCGGGGCGGTGGTCCTGGACCAGCCGTCCGATGAAGTCGAGCAGCCCCCGCACCGCGTTGACCGGCGTGCCGTCCGGGGCCTTCACGGAGTCCGGCACGCCGAAGTACGCGCGGTAGTAGAGGGAGGCGGTGTCCAGCAGCATCAGGCGTCGAGTCGTCGTCACGGTGACGATGATGCCGCACGCCGCCGACGGCGAACGGTTACCGCCGAGGGCACGGAAAGTGGCCGCAAGAGTGATCGGACATGGCACGGGAGTTTCACCCGGGGCGTACCTGGTCGGCTCTTGCACGCGAAACCGGGGGCGGTTGCTGCGTAAGGTGCTTACAGCACACTCTCGTGCGACGGACGCCGACGTACGCCGACAGACCTGACAAGGGGAGGGCAGCCCCGCCATGGACGACAGGGACGGCTCGGACGACAAGGAACGGGACAAGGACGCCAAGGAACCGCTCCGGGTGGGCGTGGCCGTGCGCAAGCGGCGCAGGGCACTTCATCTCACCCTCGCCGCCGTATCGGCGCGCAGCGGTCTGTCGGTGCCCTTCCTGAGCCAGATAGAGAACGAGCGGGCCCGGCCCAGCATGCGGTCCCTCGAGCGGGTCGCGGACGCGCTGGAGACCACGGCCGTCGAGCTGTTGGCCGCGTCCGACACCGCGCGCACGGTCGACCTCGTACGGGCCGGCGACGACTCCGGGCTCACGCCGGTCCCGGGCGTGCGTCCCCTCGTACGCGGACACCACCAGCTGCACGCACTGGAGTTCACCGGGGACCAGGACGCCGGCCGTGAGTACCAGCACCGCAACGACGAGTTGATGTACGTGGTCTCGGGGGCCTGCCAGGTGGAGGCCGAGGGGCGGGCGTACCGGCTGGAGAGCGGCGACGCACTGTTCCTGTCCGGTGGCGTACGGCACCGCTGGCGGGCCGTCTCCGAGGACACCCGGCTCCTGGTCGTGGCGGTCGGGGAGCACATCCACGCGACCTCCGAGCCGCCCTCGCCCGGGCGCTGAGCCGGATGCGCGTCGTCTCGCTGGTGCCCTCGCTGACCGAGGCGGTGGCGGTGAGCGCCCCCGGGCTGCTCGTCGGGGTGACCGACTGGTGCACCCATCCCGCGGACCTCGGGGAGCGGGGCGCGGTGCGCATCGGGGGCACGAAGAACCCGGACGTCGAGCGGATCACGGCGCTGCGCCCGGACCTGGTGATCGCCAACGAGGAGGAGAACCGGGCCCCGGACCTGGCAGCGCTGCGGGCGGCCGGGGTGGAGGTGCTGGTCACCGAGATACGCGACCTGCCGCAGGCGCTGACCGAGCTGGACTGGGTGCTGGTGGGGGCCTTGGGGCTGGCGAGGCCGCAGTGGCTGGACGACGCCGAGGCCGCATGGGCGCGGGTGCATCCGTGCGGCCCCCTCCGGGCCTTCGTACCGGTGTGGCGGAGGCCCTGGATGGTGCTCGGCCGCGACACCTTCGCGGGCGATCTGCTGGCCCGCCTCGGCGTGCACAACCTCTACGCCGGCCATGCCGAGCGGTATCCGCGGGTGCCGGTGGAGGAGCTGGCCGCCGCCGAGTGCGATCTGGTGGTGCTCCCCGACGAGCCGTACCGCTTCACGCGCGGGGACGGCCCGGAAGCCTTCCCGGGCCGTCCGTCCGCCCTGGTCAGCGGCCGCCACCTCACCTGGTACGGACCCTCGCTGGCCGAGGCTCCGGCGGTGCTGGCGGCGGCGCTGGGGGCGGCCCGCTAGCGGGGGAGCAGGGTGCCCGTGAACAGGCCGCGCAGGGTGTGGGCGGCGGCCAGCAGCCATGCGGTCAGCAGGGCCAGGAAGAGGGCGGCCGCGAGCCAGGCGAACGCGGTCAGGCCGGTGTGGCGGGCCAGGCCGGCGGCGCCGGTGACGCACGTGCCGACGGGGAAGGTCAGCGCCCACCAGGTCATGGCGAAGCCCATGCCGTTACGGGCCGCCCGGACCAGCATCGCGGCCGCGAGGGCCAGCCACAGCAGGGCGAACCCCATCACGGGCACTCCGTAGACGACCGCGAAGGCGCCGAGTGCACCGGCATAGGGGGCGCCGATCGCCTGCGGGGCCATGTCGGCGAGCTGGTTGACCGCGGTGGTGGACTGGCCGAGGGGGCCCAGGACCAGGAACAGCGCGGGGGTCAGCAGCAGGGGCAGCGGGCCGCTCGTGATCAGCCGGCCGAAGACCAGGGGCAGCATCAGCAGCGTGGCCAGGAGGCTGATGCCGAACATGGCGTAGCAGGCCAGGAGCAGCGCCTCGCGGGGCTGGCCGGCGGGCAGGTGGGGTATCAGCAGGGGGCCCAGGGCGGCGGAGACCATGGGGGCGACCAGGGGCAGCAGCCACACGGGGGTGGCCTGCGCGGCCTCGACCTTGTGGCGGACCACCATCAGGTACGGCACCACCACCGCCATGAGCAGGCCGATCGCGGTGCCGGCGGTGAAGAGCACGGCGTCGACGGCGACCGCGGCGGGCTCTGCGACGAGGTCCTTGCCCACGATGAGGGTGCCGCCGCCGACGGCCAGCAGGGCCATCGCGAGGCATCCGTAGAACGGGGCGACGGCGGGGTCGAGGAGGTGGGCGCGGGCCTGGTCGCGGTGGTGGAGCCAGTGGCCGGCGCGGGCGGTGAGCAGGAGGGCGAGGGCCGCGGCGGACAGCGCCCAGACGATCTGGCAGGCCACGCGCTGGCCGGGCACCTGGTACGGGAGGGTCGCGCCGGCGTTGGCGACGATCGCCGTGCCCATGACGGACGCGTACCAGTTGGGGCCGAGGTGACGGAGCGCCGGGAAGGCCTTGTGGGCCTGGGGGTTCCGGGATGTGTGTTCGTGGGGTCGCACGAGGGTGGTGGCCATGGACCCAGCGTCGTGCCGGGGGCCGGCGGACGGCAGGGGCCATCTCTCTATAAGGCCATAAACTGACTTTATGGGTAACGAGGAGTGGGTTCCGCTGGCACACCGGGTACCGGACCTGGGAGCGCTGGAGCTGCTGCTCGCGGTCGCGCGGATCGGCAGCCTGAGCGGCGCGGCCAAGCGCATGGGCATCACCCAGCCCGCCGCGAGCAGCCGGATCCGCGCGATGGAGACACGGCTGGGCGTGGCGCTGGTGGACCGTTCGCCGCGGGGGTCGACCCTGACGGCGGAGGGGGCGCTGGTCACGGACTGGGCGCGGCGGGTGGTGGAGGCGGCGGAGGCGTTCGACGCGGGCGCGCAGGCGCTGCGCGGGCGGCGGGACTCGAGGCTGCGGGTGGCCGCCAGTATGACCATCGCGGAGTACCTGCTGCCGGGGTGGCTCATCGCGCTCCGCGGGCAGCGGCCGGGGACCGCGGTGTCGCTGCACGCGGGGAACTCGGCGGTGGTCGCGGAACGGGTGCTCGCGCACGAGGCGGACCTGGGCTTCGTGGAAGGCCTGAGCGTGCCGGAGGGGCTGGACTCGGCGGTGATCGCGCAGGACCGGCTGGTGGTGGCGGTGGCGCCGGGGCATGCGTGGGCGCGGCGGTCGCGCGGGGTGCAGGCGGCGGAGCTGGCGGCGACGCCGCTGATCCTGCGGGAGTGGGGGTCGGGGACGCGGCAGGTGCTGGACGCTGCGCTGGCCGGGTGCGGGGGGCTGGCGGCGCCGTTGCTGGAACTGGCGTCGACGACGGCGGTGAAGGCGGCGGCGGTGAGCGGGGCGGGGCCCTGCGTGCTGTCGGAGCTGGCGCTGGGGGAGGAGCTGGCGGCGCGGCGGCTGGTCGAGGTCCCGGTGTCGGGGGCGGCGCTGGGGCGGGCGCTGCGGGCGGTGTGGCCCGTGGGGGCCAGGCCGGCGGGGCCGGCCCGCGACCTGCTGTCGCTGACCCGCGCCCGCGCCTGACGCCGCGCGCCGCGTGCCCGGGCGCCGGTCGGCCCGGCTCTGCGCCGGGGTGGCCGGCCGGTTTGTGACGCCGCGCGGCGGCGTGCCCGGGGCGCCGCGTGGGGCGGCCCCGGCTGCTCCCGAGCCGCCGGGGCGTCGGGCCGGGCCCGGCCGGCCTGGCTTCGGGCCGGGCCGGAGGGGTCAGCGGCCGAGATCGGGGCGGGGCTCGGCGTCCTGGGGCCAGCCGTAGCCGGTGCGCGGCGTTTCCGGGACCGCGCCCATCGAGGCCAGGTCCCGGTCGGCGGCGCGCGACAGCTGGCCGGCGAGGTCGCGCATGGCCCGGCTCGTCGCGAGCTCGTCCCCGATGGCGGGGACCTCCACGTCCTCGGGGTTGCAGCGGGCCGTGCCGCGCCCGACCAGCTGCCCCGCGCCGGTGTCGAGCACGGCCCGTGCCCTGGTGGTGCCGCCCTCCTCGGTCAGCGAGACGCCGACCTTCCATTCCGCCTTGTGTGTCATGGCGCGCCTCGTCATTCGGCGATCTCGGTCCGTTCCCACCACTCGAACACCGGCAGCCGCCCCTGTGGGCTGTCCTGCTGCCGCGTCGTGGCCCGGAAGTGCTCGTACCCGCCGCGGTGCGCGATCTTCACGTCCTCGCCGGGAGCGGGAGCCTCGACGACCCGCTCGGGCAGGTCGGCCGGTCCGCCCTCCAGGACTGCCTTGTTCGTCATACCTCCCAGTCTTCCGACCTGCCGGACACCCCGCATGTCGGCGCCGGTGCCCAAGGGGTCCCCGGCGCCGCCGTCAGACGCGTGCGGCCGAGGTGAGGGACGCCGCTTCGATCAGGGACGCCATGACGCGGGTGTCCTTGTCGCGCTCCGGGTGCCACTGGACACCGAGGACCCAGTGCGCGGCGTCGGGGAGTTCGATGGCCTCCACCGTGCCGTCGACCGCGTGGGCCGAGGCGATCAGGCCGCGGCCCAGGCGGTCGACGGCCTGGTGGTGGTAGGTCGGGACCTCCGCCTCCTCCGGGACCAGCGCCGCGTACCGGGTCTGCGGGACCGGGCGGACCGGGTGCCAGGACATGACACCGGGGGCCACCGCATGGCCGTCGATGTGCTGGATCAGCGTGCCGCCCAGGGCCACGTTCAGCGCCTGCATGCCCCGGCAGATGCCCAGCACCGGCATGCCCGCCGCCAAGGCCGCCCCGATCAGGGCGAGTTCCCACTCGTCCCGCTTCGTCGCCGGGGCGCCGGTACGCGGGTGGCGTTCGGCCCCGTAGCGGACCGGGTCCACATCGGGGCCGCCCGCGACGACCAGGCCGTCCAGCCGGCTCAGCACCTCCGCCGCCGATCCGGGTTCGTCCGGCGGGAGCAGCACGGCCGTGCCGCCCGCCGCCTGGACGAGTTCGTAGTACCCGGTGGGCACGAGGGACGTCGGGACGTCCCACACCCCGTAGCGGGTGGATTCCTCCACGTAGGTCGTGATGCCGATGAGCGGCCTGGGCACAGTTGCCACCTCCAGGAGCAAAGGGGATGAAGAAGGACGGTCAGTCTCGGGTCAGTTCCGCCTCGGCCTCCGCCAGCGCCGCGAACTCCTCCTCCGGCGCGGAGGCCACCAGGTGGTGCCGACTGTAGAGCGCGAAGTAGGCGAGGGCGACGGCGTACACACCCAGGGCGATGAACGCCGCGTCCTTGTCCACCAGGAAGGTGGCGACCAGCGCCGACAGGGCGAGGACGAAGGCCACCGAGGAGGTGGCGATGCCGCCGGGCGTGCGGTAGGGGCGCTCCAGGCCCGGCTCCCGCTTGCGGAGCACGATGTGGGAGAGGGCCATCAGCGCGTACGAGATGGTCGCGCCGAACACCGCGATGTTGAGCATGCGCGGGCCGTTCCCGGTGGCCGCGGCGAGCGCGAAGCCGATCGCGCCGGGGATGAGCAGGCCGAGGTACGGGGCCTTGCGCTTCGAGGTGAGAGAGAGGAAGCGCGGGAGGTAGCCCGCCCGGGACAGCGCGAACAGCTGGCGCGAGCCGGCGTAGATGAGGGAGAAGAACGAGGCCACGAGCCCGGCCAGGCCGGCGTAGTTGACGAAGGTCTTCAGCCAGGACAGGCCCGGCTTGCCGTCGAGGGCGACGACCAGCGGGTTCCCGGCGTCCTTGATCGCGTCGGCGCCGCGCGCACCGGTCGAGGCCAGGAAGGTGACCAGCGCGAGCAGGACGAGGATGCCCATGGAGATCGACAGGGCCCGCGGCATGGAGCGCACCGGGTCCTTGGCCTCCTCGGCGGCCAGCGGTACGCCCTCGACGCCGAGGAAGAACCACATGCCGAACGGGAACGCGGCCCAGATGCCGAGGACGCCCAGCGGCAGCCATGAGTTCGCGCCGAAGGCGGTGGTGTCGACGGCGATGTCGTCGAGGTTCGAGGGATCGAACTCGGTGAAGGCGCCCAGCGCGAAGACGATCAGCGCGAGCACGGCGACGGCGGTGACGACGAGGGAGAAGCGCAGCGCCTCGCCGACGCCCCACAGGTGGATGCCGATGAAGATCGCGAAACAGGCGAGGTAGACCGGCCAGCCCGAAGTGAGGCCGAAGAGGTTCAGGGATTCGACGTAGTCGCCGATGAAGATGGCGATCGCGGCCGGGGCCAGGATGTACTCGATGAGGATCGCGGTGCCGGTGAGGAAGCCGCCCCAGGTGCCGAGAGCCCGGCGGGCGAAGCCGTAGCCGCCGCCGGCCGTCGGCAGGATCGCGGACAGTTCCGCGAGGGAGAAGACGAGGCAGGCGTACATCGTGCCCATCAGGGCGGTGGCGACGGCGAGACCGCCGAAGCCGCCCTGGGCGAGGCCGACGTTCCAGCCGGAGAAGTCACCGGAGACGACGTACGCGACGCCGAGGCCGGTCAGCAGCAGCCAGCCGGCGCTGCCGCGGTGGAGCGTACGGCGTTCCAGATAGCCGTCGCCGTCCTCGGGAGACGTGGTGGGCTCGGGTACGGCTGCGAGCCGTACCTCGGTGTCGTCGGCCATGTGCGCTCCTGCCTAGGGCAATGGTTGTGGGGCGTACCTTTGCCGGAGTGGAGTGGAGAGCGCAAGACCCCTGCGTTAAACAGGGGTTACGAAAAGCTCTCGGGCCGCCCCCCGCCATCCGGTCCTAGGCCAGAAACCCCCGCAGCAGCGCCGCCGTTCCGCAGCAGTGCTCGCGCATCACCTCGCGCGCCGCGTCCGCGTTCCGCTCCAGCACCGCCTCCACGAGCGCGGAGTGCTGCTGCTGCGAGTGCTCCAGGTTGCGCACCAGCAGCGGGATGCAGTCCAGCAGGTCGTTCACCGTGGCCCGGACGGCGGCGTACTGGGCCGTGAGAGTGGCGGATCCGGCGAGCTCGCACAGGGTGAGGTGGAAGAGGGTGTCCTGGCGGCGGTAATCGGGCAGGGGTGCGTCATGGGTGGCCGTCAGCGCGGCCTGCAGCCGTTCGGCGCCCTCCTCGGTCAGCCCGTGGGAGGCGCACAGCCCGGCCGCGCCCACCTCCAGGACCTCGCGGAACCGCAGCGCGTCCTCGATGTCCACGCCCACCACGCGTCGGCGCAGCTCGTCCTCGGTGCCGCCGGCCGGGGTGTCGGGGCGGGGGAGCACGAACGTTCCGCCGTACCGCCCTCGCCGGGCCTCCACCAGGCCCTGGTCCTGGAGCACCTTCAGCACCTCGCGCAGGGTGACCCGGCTGATCCCCATCCGCTCCGCCAGCTCCCGCTCGGGCGGGAGCCGTTCGCCGCCCGGCACCAGACCCAGCCGGACCACCTGGAGGATCTGTTCCAGCGCCTCCTCGAAACCGTTGCCCGCCCGCACCTGTCGCAGCACCGGATTCAGCCGCGCGATCGCGCCGCCTTCGCTCGCCGTGTCGGTCATCTCGGCTCCTCCTCTTCCCAAGCAATGGTTCTGTTCAATACCTTAGGCCTTCTCGGCTCACCGAAGGAGAGATTCCAGTGGTAGACCGCAAGCCGCCGCTCACGCCCGAGGAGCTCCGCGTCCTCGTAGCCAGCGGTGAGATCGACACCGTGGTCCTGGCCTTCCCCGACATGCAGGGACGACTCCAGGGCAAGCGGTTCGCCGCACCGTTCTTCCTCGACGAGGTCCTCGCGCACGGCACCGAGGGCTGCAACTACCTCCTCGCCGTCGACACGGACATGAACACCGTCGACGGTTACGAGATGTCCTCCTGGGACCGGGGCTACGGCGACTTCGCCATGCACCCCGACCTCGCGACCCTGCGCCGGATCCCCTGGAACCCGGGCAGCGCCTTCCTCCTCGCCGACCTCGCCTGGAACGACGGCTCGCCCGTGGTCGCCGCACCCCGGCAGATCCTGCGCCGCCAGCTCGAGCGCCTCGCCGGGCACGGGTACACGGCCATGGTCGGCACCGAGCTGGAGTTCATGGTCTTCCAGGACACCTACGAGCAGGCCTGGAACGCGGGCTACCGCGGCCTGACCCCCGCCAACCAGTACAACATCGACTACTCCGTCCTCGGGACCGGCCGCATCGAGCCCCTGCTGCGCCGGATCCGCAACGAGATGCAGGCCGCGGGCCTGACCGTGGAATCGGCGAAGGGCGAGTGCAACCTCGGCCAGCACGAGATCGCCTTCCGCTACGACGAGGCGCTGACCACCTGCGACCAGCACGCCGTCTACAAGACCGGGGCGAAGGAGATCGCCTCCCAGGAAGGCGTCTCGCTCACCTTCATGGCCAAGTTCGACGAGCGCGAGGGCAACTCCTGCCATATCCACCTCTCGCTGGGCGACGCCGACGGGCACAACGCGATGGCCGGTGACGGCCCGGGCGGAATGTCGCCGGTGATGCGGCACTTCCTGGCCGGCCAGCTGGCCGCGCTGCGCGACTTCTCCCTTCTCTACGCCCCGAACATCAATTCATACAAGCGTTTCCGGCCGGGATCCTTCGCGCCGACCGCCGTCGCCTGGGGCGTGGACAACCGGACCTGTGCGCTCCGAGTCGTCGGCCACGGCCGCTCCATGCGCTTCGAGAACCGCCTCCCCGGCGGCGACGTCAACCCGTACCTCGCCGTCGCCGGCCTGGTCGCGGCCGGGCTCTACGGCGTCGAGAACCGCCTCGAACTGCCGGAGGCCTGCGCGGGCAACGCGTACACCGCCGACTTCGCGCACGTCCCCACCACCCTGCGCGAGGCCGCGGAGCTCTGGGAGAACAGTGAGATCGCCAAGGCCGCCTTCGGCCCCGAGGTGGTCGCCCACTACCGCAACATGGCCCGCGTCGAACTGGACGCGTACGACTCCGCGGTCACCGACTGGGAGCTGCGCCGCTCCTTCGAACGCCTGTAGCCACGACCGGAAACCCTTGAACCGCACACCTGAGAGGCATCACGTGTCCGATGCGCTGGCCCCAGCCAATTTGACAGTGCTGAATCCGGCCACCGAGGAAATCGTCGCCATCGTCCCGGCCGCCACACGGGACGATGTCGACACCGCCGTCGCGCGGGCCGCCGCGGCCCAGCGCGGCTGGGCGGCAGCCGCCCCCGCCGACCGGGCCCGGCTGCTGCGCCGCTTCGCCGCGGTGGTCGACGGTCACATCGAGGAACTGGCCCAGCTGGAGGTCCGCGAGGCCGGACACACCATCGGCAACGCCCGCTGGGAAGCGGGCAACGTCCGCGACCTCCTCGAATTCGCCGCCGGGGGAGTGGAACGGCTCTCCGGCCGCCAGATCCCCGTCGCCGGCGGCATCGACGTCACCTTCCTCGAACCCCTCGGCGTCATCGGCGTGATCGCCCCGTGGAACTTCCCCATGCCGATCGCCGCCTGGGGCCTGGCCCCGGCCTTGGCCGCGGGCAACGCCGTCCTCCTCAAGCCCGCCGAGACCACCCCGCTCACCGCGCTGCGCCTCGCCGAACTCGCCCTCGAAGCCGGGATCCCCGAGCACCTCTTCCAGGTGCTCCCCGGCCACGGGACCGTCGCCGGAGACGCGCTGGTCGAGCACCCGGGCGTCGCGAAGATCGTCTTCACGGGATCCACCCCGGTCGGCAAGCAGATCATGGCCAAGTGCGCCGACCGGGTGAAGCGGGTCACCCTCGAACTCGGCGGCAAGAGCCCCAACATCGTCTTCGCCGACGCGGACCTGGAGGCCGCGGCGGCCGCCGCCCCCATGGCCTTCCTCGACAACACCGGCCAGGACTGCTGCGCCCGCACCCGCATCCTCGTCCAGCGCTCCGCCTACGACCGCTTCCTGGAGCTGCTGGCCCCGGGGATCGAGGGCGTTCTCGTCGGCGACCCCGCCGACGAGAAGACCCAGATGGGGCCACTGATCTCCCGCGTGCAACTGGACCGCGTACGGTCGTACGTCACCGACGACCTCACCGCGATCCGCGGCACCGCCCCCGAGGGCCCCGGCTTCTGGTACCCGCCGACCCTCGTCACGGACGTCGCCCCCACGGCGCCCGTGGCGGCCGAAGAGGTCTTCGGGCCGGTCGCCGTCGTCCTCCCCTTCGAAGACGAGGAGGACGCCGTACGTCTGGCCAACGCCACCGAGTACGGCCTCTCGGGCTCCCTCTGGACCCGTGACATCGGACGCGCGCTGCGCGTCTCGCGCGCCGTCGCCGCCGGCAACCTGTCCGTCAACTCCCACAGCAGCGTCCGCTACTGGACCCCCTTCGGCGGCTACAAGCAGTCCGGGCTCGGCCGCGAGCTCGGCCCCGACGCCCTCACCGCATTCACCGAGACCAAGAACGTCTTCATCAGCACGGAGGCCTGAGCGCATCATGACCACTTCTGACACCGAGATCGTCTGCCGCCGCCTGGTCGGCCGCACCGCCGTCATCACCGGAGCCGGCAGCGGCATCGGCCTCGCCACCGCCCGCCGCCTGGCCTCCGAAGGTGCCAACGTGGTCTGCGCCGACATCGACGAGGCGGCCGGCAAGGCCGCCGCCGAGGAGGTCGGCGGCACCTTCGTCAAGGTCGACGTCACCAGCCCCGAGGAGGTCGAAGCCCTCTTCAAGACCGCCTTCGACACCTACGGCTCCGTCGACATCGCCTTCAACAACGCGGGCATCTCGCCGCCGGACGACGACTCGATCCTCACCACCGGCCTGGAGGCCTGGAAGCGCGTCCAGGACGTCAACCTCACCTCCGTGTACCTGTGCTGCAAGGCCGCCCTGCCGTACATGCAGCGCCAGGGCCGCGGCTCGATCATCAACACCGCCTCGTTCGTGGCCATCATGGGCGCCGCCACCTCACAGATCTCCTACACCGCCTCCAAGGGCGGCGTGCTCGCCATGTCCCGCGAACTCGGCGTCCAGTTCGCCCGCGAGGGCATCCGCGTCAACGCCCTGTGCCCGGGACCGGTGAACACTCCGCTGCTGCAGGAGCTGTTCGCCAAGGACCCGGAGCGGGCGGCCCGCCGCCTCGTGCACATTCCGCTGGGCCGGTTCGCCGAGCCCACCGAGATCGCGGCCGCCGTCGCCTTCCTCGCCAGCGACGACTCCTCCTTCATCAACGCCACCGACTTCCTGGTCGACGGCGGCATCTCCGGCGCGTACGTCACCCCCCTGTAGGCCGCTGCCGACGGGCGGGCGCCCCGAGCGTTCACCCGTACTCCATCCCCCCGACAGCCGGGCGTCGCACGACGCCCGGCTGTCGTGTTCTACCGTCCAAACGATCTTCGTAGGAAACAGGAGCGTCCACCTCAGTGACCCGACTCGACACCGTACGACGGCTCCAGGCCGTCGGCGCCGCCGTCGCGATGGCCGCCGGCGCCCTCGTGGCCGCCGCGCCCGCCGCCCAGGCGGCCCGTCCCGGCGCCCGCTGCACCACCCCCCGGCTCGCGGCCGGCTGGTACGGGGACAACCAGGCGCGGCTCCAGCAGCTGATCGACCAGTACGGCGCGTGCAACGCGTACCGGCCCGCCCGCACCAAGCCCGTCGCCGTCTTCGACTGGGACAACACCGTCGTCAAGAACGACGTCGGCGACGCCACCATGTACTGGCTCCTGCGGAACGGCAAGATCCGCCAGCCCGCCGCCGGGGACTGGACCACCACCAGCCGCTACCTCGCCCCGGCCGCCGCCAAGGCCCTCGCCGACGCCTGCGGCCCCCTCGCCGGCCCCGGCGCCCCGCTGCCCACCGGCACCCCCGAGGGCGCGGGCTGCGCCGACGAACTCGCCGCCGTCTACGGCACCGCCGCGACTCGCTCGGGCGCCGCCGCCTTCACCGGCTGGGACCACCGCACCATCGAGCCCGTGTACGCCTGGCTGCCCCAGCTGACGCAGGGGTGGACCGCGCGCGAGATCCGCGGCTTCGCGGCCGCCGCGCAGGCCGAGAACCTGGCCGCGCCCATCGGCGCCGAGCAGCAGGTCGGCACCGGCACCGCCACCGGCTGGGTCCGCTACTACGACCAGCAGAAGGACCTCATCGGCGGTCTGCAGAAGGCCGGCTTCGACGTCTGGATCAGCTCGGCCTCGCCGCAGCCGGTCGTCGAGGTGTGGGCCAAGGGCGTCGGCGTCGACGCGGACCACGTCATCGGCATCCGCAACACGACCACGTCCGGCGGGAAGTTCACCGCGCACCTGCAGGGCTGCGGATCGGTGCAGGACGGCGCCGACACGATGATCACGTACATCGACGGCAAGCGCTGCTGGATCAACAAGGAGATCTTCGGCGTCCGCGGCGCGGCCGCCGAGAAGGTCCAGCCGGCCGCCCGCCGCCAGGTGTTCGCCGCGGGCGACTCCGACACCGACATCTCGTTCCTGCGGGACGCGACCGCGCTGCGGCTGGTCGTGAACCGGAACAAGAACGAGCTGATGTGCCGCGCGTACGACAACAGCGACGGCAAGTGGATCGTGAACCCGATGTTCATCGAGCCGAAGAAGCAGAAGAGCACGCCGTACCCGTGCTCGACCACGGGCTACGTCGAGCACGACGGCACGGCGGGACCCGTCCGCCGGGGTGACACGAGCGTCGTCCCGGACCAGACGGACTCGGTCTTCGGCTCCTAGGGGTGTCCGGCGGATCACGGCCGGGCCCGGGCTATCCGGCCCTGATCCGCCGGACACCCCCTAGAGGAACGTGCGGCCCTCGCCCCGGTACGTCGGGACGGTGGCCGTCACCCGGTCGCCCTCGACGAGGTGCAGCGCGTCGAACCGCTCGCACAGCTCCCCGGCCTTCGCGTGCCGGAACCAGACCAGGTCGCCGATCAGCAGATCGTCGGCCGGGCTGCCGAGCAGCGGGGTCTGCACCTCGCCGGCCCCCTCCTGGGGGTCGTAGCGCAGGCCCTGCGGCAGGTACGGCTCGGGAAGCCGGTCCGCACCGGCCGCGCCGGAGGCGGGATATCCGCCGCCGAGCACGGTGACCACGCCCACGCCGGGCCTGCGGACCACCGGCAGGGCGAAGAGCGCCGCCGGGCGGCCGCGGAAGGACGTGTAGTTGTCGAACAGCCGCGGTACGTACAGCCCCGAGCCGGCGGCGATCTCCGTGACGGCGTCCTCGGCGGCGGTCTGCTGGACGCTGCCGGTGCCGCCGCCGTTGACGAACTCCAGGTCCGGGACGACCGCGCGGACGGCCCGTACGGCTTCGGCGCGACGGGCCGCGAGCTCCTTGCGGGCGGCGGCCTGCATGAGCCGGATGGCGCGGGAGCGGAGCGGGCGCCCCGCGAGGGCGTCGCCGACGCCGGCGACATGGCCCTCGTACCCCATGAGCCCCACCACCCGGAACCCGGGCCGGGCGGTGACCGCGCGGGCGAGCTCGGCGAGCTGCGCCGGCTCGCGCAGCGGCGAACGCCGGGCGCCGACGCGGACCTTGCCGCCGAACAGGTGGAGCGCGGTGTCGAGTTCGAGGCAGACGCGGATCTCGTGCGTGCCGTCGGCGTCGGCGTCGGCGCCCCGGGACCGGTCGATCAGCTCCAGCTGTGCGGGATCGTCGACCATGACGGTGACGGCGGCGGCCAGCTTGGGGTCGCCCGCGAGCTCGCCGAACCCGGCGCGGTCGGCGGACGGATAGGCCAGCAGCACGTCCTCGAACCCCGACCGGGCCAGCCAGATCGACTCGGCGAGGGTGTACGACATGATCCCGGCGAACCCGGGCCGGGCGAGGACCCGTTCGAGGAGCGCACGGCAGCGGACGGACTTGCTGGCGACGCGGATCGGCTTGCCGCCGGCCCGGCGGACGAGGTCGTCGGCGTTGGCGTCGAACGCGGCGAGATCGACGACGGCCAGGGGCGCGTCGAGATGCGCGGTGGCCCGGTCGTACCGGGCCCTGTCCCCACCGGCGGGTAGATTCATGGGCGGCAGCCTGCCAGATGGCCGTACCGGTGGGTAGGGGTCTGCGGAGCCCTCCCTGCGCCCCGCTTCCGGGTACGTGCGCCCCGGCTCCCCGCCGGCCGGGAGCCGGGACGCACGTACCCGGCCGGCCGGGGCCGGTCGCCGCCGCGCGGGGTCTTCTCCCCGCCCCGCCCTTCCCCCGTTCCCCGGGCTCCGCCCGTGACCCCGCGCCTCGAACGCCGGTGGGGGGGGGCAAAGACCCCGGGCTCCGCCCCTGACCCGCGCCTCGGGCGCCGGCGGGCCCGGGCCGGAGCGCCCGGGGTCGTGCCGTCCCGTGCGGGTGGGGCGCCGTTGCGGGGGCTCCGCCCGTGACCCCGCGCCTCGAACGCCGGCGGGGCCGGGCTGGCCCGGGGGGTGGGGTGGGGGCCGCGTAGAGTACGGGGAGGCAGCCGTACGGAACGGGGGGCGGAGCCGCCGGATGACCACGTCGACACCGCAGACCGCGGTCCCGGCCGAGGCCGCGCCCGAATCCGTACCGGCCCCCCGCGGGTCCACTCGGGCCGTCGCCGCCGCGCTGTGCGCCCTGCTCGGAGTCGGTCTGGTCGGCGGAGGCGGCATCAGCGGCTGGGCCGAACAGCGCGCCGCCCACCGCCCCTTGACCGCCGACGCCGCGTACCGCAAGGCCGGCTCGCTCTGGCGGTCCACCCCCGTGGACACCCTGTTCCCGCCCGTCCTGGACGGAGCCGACGCCGGGCCCGGCGGCGCCGACCGCACCTGGACCCGGGTCGCGCTCGCCCCCGACGCCGACTGCGGGCCCTCGCTCGCCCCCGACTGGCAGGCGGCCCTCGCCGCCACCGGCTGCACCCGGGTCCTGCGCGCCACCTACACCGACGCCACCCGCAGCTCCCTCGTCACCGTCGGCATGGTCTTCACCCCCGCCGACGCCCCCGGCATGTCGGCCCTGCGGGGACACCTCCCCGCCCCGCCCGGCTACGGCTTCGCCGACAGCAAGCGCGCAGCGTGGACCGCGTCCGTGCTGTCCGAGGCCCCCGTCGTCGTCTACACCGTCTCCGCCTTCACCGACGGCCGCACGCTCGACGCCCCCCGCCCCGCGGAGGACGTGATGCGCAAGGACGCCACCGGAGCCGTCGCCCAGGCGGGCCTCGGCCACGAGGCCAAGGGCGTCGCCGACCGGGTGCAGCGAGCCGTACGCACCCTCGCCGCGCCGCCCGCCCCGCCGGGCACCGCCCGATGAGCCGGTCCGGGGCCGGCGCGGCCCTCGTACTCGGCACCCTCCTCGTCGCCGCGACCGCGCCCCCGGCGGCCGCCGACGCCATCCGCGACCGCCAGTGGGGCCTGACGGCCCTGCGCGCCGAGGAGGCCTGGGGCATCACCCAGGGCAACGGGGTCACCGTCGCCGTCCTCGACACCGGGGTCGACACCACCCACCCCGACCTGGCCGGCCAAGTCCTCGACGGCGCCGACCTGATCGGCATGGGCGCCGGCCGCGGCGACCGTGCCTGGGCCCGGCACGGCACCGCCATGGCCGGGATCATCGCCGGGCACGGCCACGGCCCCGACCGTCGCGAGGGCGTGCTCGGCATCGCCCCGCAGGCGAAGATCCTCCCCGTCCGCGTGATCCTCGAAGAGGGCGACCCCGGCCGGGCCGAGGCCCGCGAGAACAAGGGCGGCGCCCTCGCCGAGGGCATCCGCTGGGCCGCCGACCACGGCGCGAACGTGATCAACCTTTCCCTCGGCGACGACAGCGACTCCGCCCACCACGAGGCCGCCGAGGACGAGGCCGTCCAGTACGCCCTCGCCAAGGGCGTGGTCGTCGTGGCCTCGGCGGGCAACGGGGGCCGGCAGGGCGACCATGCCTCCTACCCGGCCGCCTACCCCGGGGTCATCGCCGTCACCGCCGTCGACCGGGACGACAGGAAGGCCGCCTTCTCCACCCGCAACTGGTACGCCACCGTCAGCGCTCCCGGCGTCGACGTCGTGATCGCCGACCCTGACCGCTCCTACTACGAGGGCTGGGGCACCAGCGCGGCCTCGGCCTTCGTCTCGGGCGCCGTGGCCCTCGTCAAGGCCGCGCACCCGGACCTGTCCCCGGCCCAGATCAAGAAACTGCTGGAGGACACCGCCTCCGACGCCCCGCCCGGCGGCCGCGACGACTCCCGCGGCCACGGACTGGTGGACCCCGTCGCCGCCCTCCAGGTCGCCGACACGGTGCGCGCCGAGCCGCAGCTCCCCGCACCCGTCGCGGCCGGGCACCCGTACTTCGGCCCCGGCCCCGAACCGGTCCGCACGGCCGGGCGCGGAGCCCGCTTCGGTGCCCCGGCGGCCGCGGCCGCCGGGCTGGCGCTGCTCGCGCTGGCCGCCGTACTGGCCCGGCGCCCGCGAGGCGCACGGCGGGATCGGGATAGGGTCGGGTAACTGTGGCGAACAAAAGCATTCCCGACCCAGGCTTCTCCGACGACGACGGCTCGGCCGACCCCCGGCTGAGCGCGGCCCTGGCCGCCTGGTCCGCCGACCGGGCGAAGGAGCCGGAGGTGCTGGCCGCCCTCAAGGGCGCCCGCCTGCTGGTCCCGGTCGTCGCCGTCCTCGGCGAGGTCGAGACCGACCCGGAGACCGGCCTCAAGCGCGAGAAGACCAGTGACATGGCCGTCCCGACCCTGCGGGCGGGAGACCGGCGGGCGCTGCCCGCGTTCACCTCGATCGCCTCGCTGGCGCTCTGGGACCCGGCGGCCCGGCCGGTGGCCGTCCCGCTGCACCAGGCGCTGGCGGCCGCCGCGCACGAGAAGGCCGACACCGTGGTCCTGGACCTGGCCGGCCCCGTCACCTACCAGCTGACCGGCCCCGCGCTGCTCGCGCTGGCCGAGGGCCGCACCGACGCCGGCCCGCTGGCCGACCCGGCGGTGCGGGAGGCCGTACGGGCCGCCGTATCCGCCGAGCAGGCGGTGCTCCGCGCCCATCTGGGACCGGGCGGGGCGGACTCGGACGGCACCCTGGCGATCGTCCTGGCGGCCGGTGGGCAGGACCACGCCGCGGCCCGCCGGGTCGCCGAGGCCCTGGCCGCCGACGAGACCCTGCGGGCCCGCCTGGTGCGCGGGCTGGACCTGGCCCTGCTCCCGCTGGAGGCCCCGGCCCCGCCCGGCGAGCCGCTCTTCATCCGCTGAGGGACATGTGACGACACGAGGGAGGGCCGGGGCGATGCCCCGGCCCTCCCTCTGTTCACCCTGCGTCGGCCGGCTCAGCCGAAGACCGGACCCGTGAACTTCTCGCCCGGCCCCTGGCCCGGCTCGTCCGGCACGATCGAGGCCTCGCGGAAGGCGAGCTGGAGCGACTTCAGGCCGTCGCGCAGCGGAGCCGCGTGGAAGGAGCTGATCTCGGTGGCGCTCGCCGTGACCAGGCCGGCCAGGGCCGTGATCAGCTTGCGGGCCTCGTCGAGGTCCTTGTGCTCGGAGTCCGGCTTGTCCAGGCCCAGGTTGACCGCCGCGGCGCTCAGCAGGTGCACGGCCACCGTGGTGATCACCTCGACGGCGGGCACGTCCGCGATGTCGCGGGTCATGGCGTCGTAGTCGGGGGCCTGGTCGGCCTCGGTGGCGGGGGTGGGGGTCGCGTCAGTCATGCCTCACACGATAAGCCGGGTCGCGCGGGCCGCCGACCGGGCCCCGGGCGGACACCCGGCGGACACCGGGCGGGGGCCGCCGGGTGAGCGGACCCGGCGCGGAATGCTATATTGGGCTGACGACCGGCCGGAGACGTATGTCCCCGGCCCACAAGTGGAGGCTCCGCTCTCCCACCCGACCACCCTCCGGGGCGGCGGGTCACCGGTCAGGCGGCATCCATCGTTCCGTACGGACGATGGAAAGCTGCCCGAGTCTGCGCCCCGCGATCGCATGCGGCGGTGCTCCGGTTGTATTGGAGCCCCTGCCTGTGCCCGGCGGGGCATTTTTATTGTTCCGCCGCGGTTGGTCTGACGACATAAGACGTCAGCGGCTGTCTGCCAGGCAGCCGTGTGGTGCTACCGAGGAGGATCCATCAGCACCGAGCCCCGCATCAACGATCGGATTCGTGTCCCTGAGGTGCGACTCGTCGGTCCCAGCGGCGAACAGGTGGGCATCGTCCCGCTTGCGAAGGCGCTTGAGCTCGCGCAGGAGTACGACCTGGACCTGGTCGAGGTCGCGGCGTCTGCACGCCCGCCGGTCTGCAAGCTCATGGACTACGGCAAGTTCAAGTACGAGTCGGCCATGAAGGCCCGTGAGGCGCGCAAGAACCAGGCGCACACGGTCATCAAGGAAATGAAGCTCCGGCCGAAGATCGACCCGCACGACTATGACACCAAGAAGGGTCACGTCGTTCGGTTCCTCAAGCAGGGCGACAAGGTCAAGATCACGATCATGTTCCGTGGTCGCGAGCAGTCCCGGCCGGAACTCGGCTACCGACTGCTGCAGCGTCTCGCTTCGGACGTCGAGGACCTCGGGTTCATCGAGTCGAACCCGAAGCAGGACGGCCGCAACATGATCATGGTCCTCGGTCCGCACAAGAAGAAGACCGAGGCGATGGCCGAAGCCCGCGAGGCGCAGGCCGCCCGCAAGGCCGAGCGCCAGGGTGTCGCCGCCGACGAGGCTCCTTCCGAGGAAGCCCCCGTCGAGGAAGGCACCGAGGTCGCCTCTGCCGAGGTCACCGAGGACGCCTCTCCCGAGGCACCGGCCGAGGCCTGATTCCGAGGCAGCCTGTCTCGGATCACCGACACAACATGACGCTCCCGGGCGCCGGTCCTTAGCCGGACCGGCGGGGGCGCCACCGACGAGGAGATAACGGCGCTATGCCGAAGAACAAGACGCACAGCGGTACCAAGAAGCGCTTCAAGATCACCGGCTCCGGCAAGGTGCTCCGTGAGCGCGCCGGTAAGCGCCACCTGCTCGAGCACAAGTCGTCCCGTCTGACCCGCCGCCTCACCGGCACCGCGGAGATGGCCCCCGGCGACGCCGCGAAGATCAAGAAGCTTCTCGGCAAGTGACGTTCTCCGCTCCCCTTGCGGGGAGCGGACGTCAAGACCGGGACCCCATCGAATTCGGGCCGTGTGAAGACACCCACGGCCCCGCTACAAGGAGTTAAAAAGTGGCACGCGTCAAGCGGGCAGTAAACGCCCACAAGAAGCGCCGGGCGATCCTCGAGGCGGCCTCCGGCTACCGCGGTCAGCGTTCGCGCCTGTACCGCAAGGCCAAGGAGCAGGTCACCCACTCGCTGGTCTACAACTTCAACGACCGCAAGAAGCGCAAGGGCGACTTCCGTCAGCTGTGGATCCAGCGCATCAACGCCGCTGCCCGCCAGAACGGCATGACGTACAACCGCCTCATCCAGGGTCTGAAGGCCGCCAACGTCGAGGTGGACCGCAAGATCCTCGCGGAGCTGGCCGTCAACGACGCCAACGCTTTCGCCGCGCTCGTCGAGGTTGCGCAGAAGGCGCTTCCGGCCGACGTGAACGCCCCGAAGGCCCCCGCTGCCGCCTAAGCAGTAAGCACCACGCTTCGCGCAGCAAGCCCTTCACAGGCTTCAGCCCGGACCCGCAGGCCCTGTGCCTGCGGGTCCGGTGCGTTGTAGCCGATCCACCTGTTTCGACCCGCAGTACGTACGGAAGCGAGCCGACCGCCATGGGTACCCCCGCCCCCGCCGAGCTGATCTCCCCCCGATCCCCGCGGGTGGCCGCCGCCAGGCGACTGGCACGGCGCAACTTCCGCACCAAGGAGCGCCGGTTCATCGCCGAGGGCCCGCAGGCCGTCCGCGAGGCCGTCGAGCACCGGGGCGCCGGGGGCGCGTCGACCCTGATCGAGCTGTTCGCGACCGTCGAGGCCGCCGAGCGCCACGCCGGGATCATCGATGCGGCGCTGGCCGCCGGCGCCCGCGTCCACTACGCCTGCGACGAGGTGCTCGCCGAGGTCTCGCAGACCGTCACCCCGCAGGGACTCGTCGGCGTCTGCCACTTCCTCGACTCGCCCTTCGAGGAGATCCTGCGGGCCGAGCCCAAGCTGGTCGCCGTCCTCGCCCACGTCCGCGACCCCGGGAACGCCGGCACGGTGCTGCGCTGCGCGGACGCCGCCGGAGCGGACGCGGTCGTGCTGACCGACGCCTCCGTGGACCTCTACAACCCGAAGTCCGTACGGGCCTCCGTGGGATCCCTCTTCCACCTCCCGGTGGCGGTCGGCGTCCCCGTGGAGCAGGCCGTTGCGGGGCTCCGGGCGGCCGGCGTGCGGATCCTCGCCGCCGACGGGGCCGGCGAGGACGACCTGGACGCCGAGCTCGACGCGGGCACGATGGGCGGCCCCTCGGCCTGGGTCTTCGGCAACGAGGCGTGGGGTCTGCCGGAGGAGACCCGGGCGCTCGCGGACGCCGTCGTACGGGTCCCGATCCACGGCAAGGCCGAGAGCCTGAACCTCGCCACGGCCGCCGCCGTGTGCCTCTACGCGTCCGCGCGTGCACAGCGGGCTCCCGGAGGGTGCCGCTCCGTGACCCCCAGCTAGTAATGTGGCGGCCCGGGGTGCCCACTGCGCTACTCGGAGATGTGGGGTACGGGGACATGACCGTCGGTACGAACAGCTCGCCAGGGGCCACGAAGGCGTCCGGGACGCCGTCCCTGGCGGCCGTGCCCCCGCAGGCCGCGGGCCGCGCCGGACCGGCCGCCGCAGCCGAGCCCTGCGACCCCTCCGAATTCGCCGTGATCGGGGTCGATCCCGACGACCTGCCCGACGGGCTCGTCGTCGCCGACGCCACCGGCCGGGTGATCTGCTTCAACTCCGCCGCCGCCCGGATCACCGCGCTGGCCCCCGGTGAGGCGCTCGGCGTGCGCATCGACCGGGCACTCCCGCTGGAGGACCTCGACGGCCGCCGCTGGTGGGCGCTGACCGACCCGTACGGGGGTCTCGCGACCCGGCGCGGCCAGCCCGAGCGCAACCTCCTGCTCCCCGGCGGCCGCGAGGTGCTGGTCTCCGCCCGGTACGTGCGCACCCATCCCACCGGCCCGCTGCGCCGCCTCGTGGTCACCCTGCGCGGCACCGAGGCCCGCCGCCGCACCGAACGCAGCCACGCCGAGCTGATCGCCACCGTCGCGCACGAGCTGCGCTCTCCGCTGACCTCCGTCAAGGGGTTCACCGCGACCCTGCTCGCCAAGTGGGAGCGGTTCACCGACGACCAGAAGCGCCTGATGCTGGAGACCGTCGACGCCGACGCCAACCGCGTCACCCGGCTGATCGCCGAGCTCCTCGACATCTCCCGCATCGACTCGGGCCGCCTGGAGGTGCGCCGCCAGCCGGTGGACCTCGCCACCGCCGTGGGCCGCCACGTCCAGGCGCTCACCGCGAACGGCCAGGCACCCGACCGGTTCCTCGTACGGGTCTGCCGGTCGCTCCCCGATCTGTGGGCGGACCCGGACAAGATCGACCAGATCCTCGGCAACCTCCTCGAAAATGCGGTGCGGCACGGCGACGGAACGGTCACCATCGACGTATCGCCGACCAGCCTGACGAACGCTGCGGGCAAGACCGAGAAGGGAACCGCCGTCACCGTGACCGATGAGGGCCCCGGGATCCCCGAGGAGTCGATGGGCCGCGTCTTCACCCGCTTCTGGCGGGGGAGCAAGCGCGGCGGCACCGGCCTGGGCCTGTACATCGTCAAGGGCATCGTGGAGGCCCACGGCGGCACCATCACGGTCGGCCGCGGCCCCGGCGGCGGCGCCGAATTCCGATTTATCCTGCCCGTGGGCGCGCCGGCCTACCTCACGCAGTAACCCTGCGGAGCGTCTCGCCAGGCGGCCCACGGGCTCCTTCACCCCCAGCGACCTTTAGACTCGTCCTTTGGCACCTTTGGGCCCTTGTCCGAATCGGTCGATCGAGTCGCGGGTACCCACCAGCCAGCCATCGGAAGTACGGGAAGAGATGTCGGCACCGAACAAGTCGTACGACCCTGTCGAGGTCGAGGCACTGAAACCGGAAGAGATCGAGCGCATGCGGGACGAGGCGCTCGCCGCCTTCGCGGCCGCCGGCGACCTCGACGCGCTGCGCGAGGCGAAGACCGCGCACATGGGCGACCGCTCGCCCCTGGCGCTCGCCAACCGCGAGATCGGCGCCCTGCCGCCCCAGGCCAAGGCCGAGGCGGGCAAGCGCGTGGGCCAGGCCCGCGGCGCCGTGAACAAGGCCTTCGGGGCCCGCACGGTCGCGCTCGAAGCGGAGCGCGACGAGCGGGTGCTGGTCGAGGAGGCGGTGGACGTCACGCTGCCGTACGACCGTGTCCCGGCCGGCGCCCGGCACCCCCTGACCACGCTGATGGACCGCATCGCGGACATCTTCACGGCCATGGGCTACGAGGTGGCCGAGGGCCCCGAGGTCGAGGCGGAGTGGTTCAACTTCGACGCCCTCAACTTCACGCCCGACCACCCGGCGCGCCAGATGCAGGACACCTTCTTCGTCCAGGGGCCGGAAGGCACCGAGGGCGACGAGTCCGGCGTCGTCCTGCGTACCCACACCTCCCCGGTGCAGGCGCGCTCGCTGCTCGACCGGGAGCCGCCCGTGTACGTGGTGTGCCCGGGCCGGGTGTTCCGCACCGACGAGCTCGACGCGACGCACACCCCGGTCTTCCACCAGGTCGAGCTGCTCGCCGTCGACGAGGGCCTGACCATGGCCGACCTCAAGGGCACCCTGGACCACATGGTCCAGGCGCTCTTCGGCAAGGACATGACCACCCGGCTGCGCCCGAACTTCTTCCCGTTCACCGAGCCGTCCGCCGAGATGGACATGCAGTGCTACGTGTGCCGCGGCGAGTCGGTGGGCAACCCCGACCGCCCGTGCCGCACCTGCTCCAGCGAGGGCTGGATCGAGCTCGGCGGCTGCGGAATGGTCAACCCCAAGGTGCTCATCGCCTGCGGTGTGAACCCCGAGAAGTACAGCGGGTTCGCCTTCGGGTTCGGCATCGAGCGGATGCTGATGTTCCGCCACAACGTCGAAGACATGCGAGACATGGTCGAGGGTGACGTCCGGTTCACCCGGCCGTTCGGGATGGAGATCTGATGCGGGTCCCGCTTTCTTGGCTGCGGGAGTACGTCGACCTGCCTGCCGGTGAAACCGGTCGTGACGTACAGGCCAAGCTCATCGACGCCGGTCTCGAGGTCGAGACCGTCGAGCAGCTCGGCGCGGGCCTCAAGGGCCCCCTGGCCGTCGGCCAGGTGCTGACCATCGAGGAGCTCGAGGGCTTCCGCAAGCCGATCCGTTTCTGCACGGTCGACGTCGGCCAGGCCAACGGAACCGGCGAGCCGCAGGAGATCGTCTGCGGTGCCCGGAACTTCTCCGTCGGCGACAAGGTCGTCGTGGTCCTCCCCGGCGCGGTGCTGCCCGGCGACTTCGCGATCGCCTCGCGCAAGACGTACGGCCGGACCTCGCACGGCATGATCTGCTCGGGCGACGAGCTGGGCATGGGCGACGACGGCACCCACGGCATCATCGTGCTCCCCCCGGAGCACGAGGTCGGAACCGACGCGATCGAGCTCCTCCAGCTCGTCGACGAGGTCCTCGACATCGCCGTCACCCCGGACCGCGGCTACTGCCTGTCGATGCGCGGCGTGGCCCGTGAGACGGCCACCGCGTACGGCCTGCCGCTGCGCGACCCGGCGCTGCTCGACGTGCCCGCGCCGAACTCGTACGGCTACCTGGTCAAGATCGACGACCCGGCCGGCTGCGACCGCTTCACCGCCCGTACGGTGACCGGCCTCGACCCCGAGGCGAAGTCCCCGATCTGGCTCACGCGGCGCCTGCAGAAGGCCGGCATGCGCCCGATCTCGCTCGCCGTCGACGTCACCAACTACGTGATGCTCGAGCTCGGCCAGCCGCTGCACGCCTACGACCGCACCCGCCTGGACGGCGCCATCGGCGTGCGCCGGGCCGAGCAGGGCGAGAAGTTCACCACCCTCGACGGGGTCAAGCGCACGCTCGACGCCGAGGACCTGGTGATCACCGACAACAGCGGGCCGATCGGCCTCGCCGGTGTCATGGGCGGTGCCAACACCGAGATCGCCGACTCCGTGACCGACCCCGAGACCGGCATCGTCTCGGGCACCACGGACGTCGTGATCGAGGCCGCGCACTTCGACGCCCTGACGATCTCGCGCAGCGCCCGCCGCCACAAGCTCGCCTCCGAGGCGTCCAAGCGCTTCGAGCGCGGCGTCGACCCGCAGGCGGCCTCCGCGGCCGCGCAGCGGACCGTCGACCTGCTCGTGCTGCTCGCGGGCGGCACCGCCGAGGCCGGCGTCACCGAGCTCACCGCTCCGGGCGCCCCGCGCACCATCGCGATGAGCGCGGACCACCCGGACCGGGTCGCGGGCATGGACTACGGCCGCGAGACCGTCGTCCGCCGCCTCCAGGAGGTCGGCTGCGACGTCTACGGCCAGGACGAGCTCGTCGTGACCGTCCCGTCGTGGCGGCCCGACCTCGCCGAGCCCAACGACCTCGCCGAAGAGGTCATCCGGCTCGAGGGCTACGGGAACCTCCCGTCGACCCTGCCGAAGCTGCCCTCCGGCCGCGGTCTGACCGCCCGGCAGCAGCTGCACCGCCGGGTCGGCCGCGCGCTGGCCGGCGCGGGCTACGTCGAGGCGCTCAGCTACCCGTTCGTGGGCGAGGGCGTCTTCGACCAGCTCCAGCTGCCCGCGCACGACGCCGCCCGCCAGGTCGTCAAGCTGGTCAACCCGATCTCCGACGAGGAGCCGGCGCTGCGCACCACGCTGCTGCCGGGGCTGCTGGGGGCGCTGCGCCGCAACGACAGCCGGGGCAGCCACGACCTCGCCCTCTTCGAGACGGGCTCGGTCTTCCGGGCCGGCCCGCAGCCGGGCGTCGCCGTACGGCTGCCCGTCGACCGGCGTCCCACGGCCGAGGAGATCGCCACGCTGAACGCCGCCCTGCCGGCCCAGCCGCGGTACGCCGCGGTCGTGCTGGCCGGTGCGCGCGAGCAGGCCGGCTGGTGGGGCAAGGGCCACCCGGCCGACTGGGCGGACGCGGTCCAGGCCGCGCGCTCGCTGGCCGTCGAGGCCGGCGCGGAGCTCGTCGTGCGCCAGGGCCAGTACGGGCCGTGGCACCCGGGCCGGTGCGCCGAACTGCTCGTCACCCTGAACGGGGTGGAGACGGTCATCGGTCACGCCGGTGAGCTGCACCCGCGCGTCGTGAAGGCGATGGGCCTGCCGGCCCGCACCAGCGCCATGGAGCTCGACCTGGACCGCCTCGCGGCGGCCGGCGGCGGTGCCGTGCAGGCGCCCCGGATCTCCACCTTCCCGGTGGCGACCCAGGACGTCGCGCTGATCGTGGACGCGTGGGTTCCGGCGGCCGCGGTCGAGGCCGCGCTGCGCAAGGGCGCCGGCGAACTGCTGGAGTCCCTGCGGCTGTTCGACGTGTTCACCGGTGAGCAGGTCGGCGAGGGCAAGAAGTCCCTGGCGTACGCGCTGCGCTTCCGCGCGGCGGACCGCACGCTGACGGCCGAGGAGTCCACGGCCGCGCGCGACGCAGCGGTGGCGCTCGCCGCCGAGCGCACGGGCGCGGTGCTGCGCGGCGCGTAACCGCTGCCGCGGCTGAGGGGCGTATCCGGTGGTCCGGATGCGCCCCTCACTCATTCGGGTGAGAAGCCCGGTGGCCCGTGTCCGCGGATCCGGGCGGTCGACACAATCGTTGCGGCCGAGGGGAGGCCGGAACGATGATCACGTGTGGGGAGATGCCCCAGGTACGTCGGGTGTGCGTCGTTGCATGGGGCGGCACCGCGGTGTCCTGGGAGCTGTCCACCCCCGGGCGGCTCGGCCCCGGCCTGGCCAGCTGCGCGGCGTTCCTGTTACTGGCCGCCGGGTGTGCGCTGCACATCCGGCAAGGGCTGATGGCGGAGCTGCGGCGCTCGCAGGAGATCGCGGGCGCGGCTCAGCGGGCGTTGCTGCGGCCGCTGCCGGGGTGGATCGACGGCCTCGCGCTGTCGGCGGCACAGCTGTCGGCGAGCCGGGGCGCGGCGGTGGGCGGCGACCTGTACGAAGCCGTGCCGACGGCGTACGGGGTGCGGGTGGTCATCGGGGACGTACGGGGGCACGGGCTGCCGGCGCTGGGTCCGGCGGCGGCGGTGCTCGGCTCCTTCCGGGAGGCGGCGTACGACGAGCCGACGCTGGGCGGGGTACTGGTGCGGATGGAGCGGGCGCTGGCCCGGCACGTCCGGGACCGGGCCGGGACGGAGCACCTGTCGGAGGAGTTCGTGACGGTGCTGCTGCTCCAGATCGCGGCGGACGGCTCCCTGACGGCCCTGAACTGCGGCCATCCGTGGCCCTACCTCCTGCGCCAGGTGGCGCCCCCGGAGCCCTGCGGGGCCGTCCCCCACCCCGCCCGGTCCCGCAACCGGGCCCTCCCCGGCCCCGCGCCTCATGCGCCGGCGGGGCCGGATGTGCCCGGCGCGGTGTGCTGCTCCGCGCAGCGGCGTGGGGACGTGCGCAGCCTCGACGGGGGTGAGGTCCTGCCGCCGCTCGGGGTGGTGCCCGTACCCGACGGGCCGGCCGGCCAGGACTGCGGGCAACTGGTGCCCGGCGACGTGCTGTTCCTGCACACCGACGGCGCCGAGGACGCGCGCGACCGCGACGGGCGGTTCTTCCCCCTGCGCAGCGTGCTCGCAGAGCAGCAGCCGGCGGACCCGCCCGCGCGGCTGGTCGCAGGCGTGCACACCGCACTGCTGCGCCACACCGGCGGGCAACTCGCCGACGATGTCGCCCTGCTGGTGCTGCGCAGCGACCGCAGCTCCTGAACGGGAATCGCACACCGGGCCCGGTGGGAGGGCCCGGCGCGCGTCCTTCACGGCCCCTGCCGGGGCCCGGCGACCAACCGGGCGCCGGCGGAGCCGGAGCGCGCCGCCCGCCTGCCATGGAGTGTCGGGCAGACAGCAGAGCGGGCGGCGCGGTGACGGGTCGTCGCACTGTACGAGGGGGAGCCGACGACCCGAGCCGCCTCTTGGAGAGGCTCTTAAGTGAACCGCTCCCAGGGCTCCTTGCGGCAGAGTGCGTATCGCATTTATGCGCGTACTCACTTCACACCCCGTGTGAATCAAACGCAGTACCCCCTGTGTGCATCAAACCCAGTACACCCCGTGTGAACCGCGCACCCACTAGCCTGAGACCGAAGAGCCCTTGGAGCGGCCCATGCAGCCCAATGCCCTGCTCGACGCCCTCCTCGCCGAGGCGGGCATGTCCCACGCCGGACTCGCGGCACACGTCAACCAGGCGGGCCGGTCCCGCGGACTCTCCCTGCGCTACGAACACACCGCCGTCACCCGGTGGTTGAAGGGACAGCGGCCGCGCGGCCAGGTGCCCGACCTGATCTGCGAGGTGCTCGGCGGCCGGCTCCGGCGCCCGGTGTCGCTGGACGACGTCGGGCTCGGCGTGCCGGGCCAGCCCGTGTCCGCGCACGGCTCCCCGCTCAGCGGCTTCGTCGACCGGGCCGCCGCCCTGTGGCGTTCCGACGAGCAGGGCCGGTTCCAGCTGCTCACCGCAGAGGCCGTCACCGGAACGCCCGCCGTGATCCCGGTCTGGGAGTGGGAGAACCCGCCCGAGGACGCCGACGTCTCCCGCGACGGGCCGAACCGGATCGGCCCGGAGCACATCGAGATCCTCCGGGCCGCCCGGGCGCACTACGAGCTGATGTACCGCCGGGCCGGCGGGGTGGCCACCCGGGCCCGGATCATCCGCTTCCTCGGCAGCGAGACCGCGCCCATGCTGCGCGGGAGCTACCCCGACGGCCTCGGCCGCCAGCTGCACCGGGCCACCGGGTCCCTCGTGGCGGTGGCGGGGATCTGCGCGTACGACTCCGACGCCCACGGGCTCGCCCAGCGGTACTTCCACCAGGCGCTGCGGCTCGCCAAGGCGAGCGGGGACCGGGGGCTCGGCGCCTATGTCATCGCCCTGATCGTGAACCAGTCCCTGCACCTGCGGGAGTACCGCCAGGCCGTCGCGTTCGCCGAGGCCGCGCTGCGCGCCGCCGGCCGGCACACCACCCCGGCGCTGACCGCCGACCTGTATGCCATGCAGGCCAAGGCGTACGCCCAACTCGGCGACACCACCGCCGCATTGGGCTGCATCCGGCATGCCGAGGCGGCCGCCGAGCGGATCCGGCCCGGTACGGAGCCCGACGAGACGGGATACGTACAGCCCGGGCTGGTCAACGTACAGGTGGCCGAGGCGCTGCTCAGCCTCGGTGATCTCCATGCCGCCCACGAGCAGGCGACCGCGGCCGTCGGGACGCCCGCGCACGACCGGGGGCGGGTCCACCGGCTGGCGATGCTGTGCGAGATCCAGCTGCGCCAGGGCGAGGCGGACCAAGCGGTGGCGGCAGCCGCCGAGATGGCCGAGCGGGCCAAGGGGATGGAGTCGCTCCGGCTGCGGGACCGGCTGCGGGCGGTCCGCGAACAGCTGCTGACCAGCGGATGTTCCGGCGCGGAGGAGACGGCGCAGCTCATCGACGGGGCGCTGCGCGTTCCGCTGTGACGGCCCGAACTGCTGCCATGTTGCCACCTACTCGAACGGAAGGTGGCACAACCGTGCAGTGGACGAATCTCAGTGAGCAGACCGTGTACAAGAACCGCTGGTTCGACGTGAATCTCGCCGATGTGGAACTTCCCGACGGCCGGCACCTGGACCACTTCGTGATCCGGCTGCGGCCGGTCGCCGTGGCCACGGCCGTCAACGAGGCCAACGAGGTGCTGCTGCTGTGGCGGCACCGGTTCATCACCGACAGCTGGGGCTGGGAGCTGCCCGCGGGCGTGGTCGAGGACGGCGAGGACATCGCGGACGCCGCGGCCCGGGAGATGGAGGAGGAGACGGGCTGGCGGCCCGGTCCCCTCCGCCATCTGATGACCGTCGAGCCGGCCAACGGGCTGACCGACGCCCGCCACCACCTCTACTGGGCGGACGGCGCGACGTACATCGGCCACCCCGAGGACGACTTCGAGTCCTCACGCCGCGAGTGGGTGCCGCTCAAGCTGGTGCCGGACATGATCGCGCGCGGCGAGATCCCGGCCGCGAACATGGCGGCCGGGCTGCTGCTCCTGCACCATCTGCGGCTCGGCTGACCGCGGGACGCGGGTCAGCCGTACGGGTAGAAGCCCGAGCCGGTCTTGCGCCCGAGGCGGCCCGCGTCGACCATCCGCTGGAGCAGCGGGGGAGCGGCGTACAGGGGCTCCTTGAACTCCGCGTACATCGAGTCGGCCACCGAGGCCACCGTGTCCAGGCCGATCAGGTCGGCGAGCTTCAGCGGGCCCATCGGGTGGGCGCAGCCCAGCTCCATGCCGTTGTCGATGTCCTCGCGGCTCGCGATGCCGGACTCGAACATCCGGATCGCCGACAGCAGGTACGGGATGAGCAGCGCGTTGACCACGAAGCCCGACCGGTCCTGGGCGCGGATGGCGTGCTTGCCCAGCACGTCCCGCACCAGGGCCTCGGAGCGCTTGATCGTCTCGTCGCTCGTGGTCAGCGCCGGGATCAGCTCGACGAGCTGCTGCACCGGGGCCGGGTTGAAGAAGTGGATGCCGATGACCTGGTCGGGCCGCGAGGTCGCGACGGCCAGCTTGACCAGCGGGATCGAAGAGGTGTTGGAGGCGAGGATCGCGTCCGGGCGGGTGATCACCTGGTCGAGGACCTGGAAGATCTCCGTCTTGACCTGCTCGTTCTCGACGACGGCCTCGATGATGAGGTCGCGGTCGGCGAACTCGCCGAGATCGGTGGTGAAGGTGAGGCGGGCCAGGGTGGCGTCCCGCTCCTCCTCGCTGATCTTGCCGCGTTCGGCGGCCTTCGTCAGGGAGTTGTGCAGCCGCGTGCGCCCGATCTCCAGGGCCTCGCCGGTGGTCTCGGCGACCTTCACCTCGAGGCCGCTGCGCGCGCACACCTCGGCGATGCCCGCGCCCATCTGGCCACAGCCCACTACGCCGACTCGAGTGATGTCGGAAGGGAGGTCAGTCACTTCGTGCCTTTCGCTGCTCATCCGTCGGCGGGTCCCCCGTTCTTCGCAGTGGTAACTGCATTCCGGCGCCCGCCACGCCCCACGACGTTACCCCCGACCTTCACCGTGCCCGGGCGCCGGGGCGGGCATGCTGTCAGACGCAGGGCAATGTCACGCAACGGAACGGAGTCGTCACATGACGTACATCGGACGCCGGGGGGTGTTGGCGGGAGTCGCCGGGCTGCTGGCCGCGGCGGGCGCGGCCGGCCCGGCACGGGCGGTGGAGGCGGCGCGGGGGCGCCGCGCGCGGAAGAAGGCGGCCGCCGAGTTCCGCGCCATGTGGATCGCCTCCGTGGAGAACGTCGACTGGCCCTCCGAGAGCGGGCTGGACGCCGAGGACCAGAAGAACGAGCTGACGGCCCTCCTGGACACCGCCGTCGCCCGCCGCCTCAACGCGGTGATCCTCCAGGTCCGGCCGGCCGCCGACGCGATGTGGCCCGCCGCCCGTGAGCCCTGGTCGCAGTGGCTGACCGGGGAGCAGGGCGAGGATCCCGGCTGGGATCCGCTCGGTACCGCGGTCGCCGAAGCCCATGCCCGGGGGCTGGAGCTGCACGCCTGGTTCAACCCGTACCGGGTGGCCGACCACACCGACCCCGATCGCCTGGCCGAGGACCACCCGGCCCGGCGCAACCCCGGCTGGACGGTTCCGTACAACGGGAAGCTGTACTACAACCCCGGTCTGCCCGAGGTGCGCGCCTTCGTGCAGGAGGCCATGCTCGACGCCGTCTCCCGCTACGCGGTGGACGGGGTGCACTGGGACGACTACTTCTACCCCTACCCCGCCGAGGGGGAGTCCTTCGACGACGACGACGCGTACGCGCGACACGGCGGCGCCTTCGCCTCCCGCGCGGACTGGCGACGCGACAACATCGACACCCTGGTCCGCGAGATGTCCGCGCGGCTGCGGTCGATCCGCCCGGCGGCGCGCTTCGGCATCAGCCCCTTCGCGGTCTGGCGCAACAGCGACCACGACCCGCTGGGTTCGCCCACGCAGGCGGGTGTCCAAACGTACGACGACCTGTACGCGGACACCCGCAAGTGGGTCAGGGAGGGCTGGATCGACTACATCGTGCCGCAGGCGTACTGGGAGATCGGCCACCCGGCCGCCGACTACGCGAAGATCGTCCCCTGGTGGGCGAAGACCGTCGCCGGCACCGGCGCGGCGCTGTACGTGGGTGAGGCGCTGTACCGCTGCGACGCGGGCAGCTCCACCGCCGCGTGGCGCGATCCGGCGGAGTTGTCGAAGCACCTGGCGTTCGCCCGCGGATACCCCGAGGTCCGCGGCCACGTCTACTTCTCGGCGAAGCAGGTGGTCGCGGACCCCAATGGAGCGATGGCCAGGGTCGTTGCCGACCATTATCCGACGGCCGTGCCGCCGCGTTGAGGCCGCGTCGAGTCAGTGCGTGGGCTCCGTCGGATGCTTCACGACGCAGTCGGGGCCCGGGGACATGACTGCCTCGTGGCCGTCCGCGAAACGGACCCGGTAGGGAGGGGTGCCGTTCTCGCCGAGTACCTGAGTGATTTCACCGACCTTGTCGTGCTGCCCCACGATCCTGCCGTGCTGCACCAGCTGGTCGCCCTCGGTCGCGCGCATTGCTGACCTCCTCGGAGGCGGTCTGGATCCGGTGACAGCAGTTTACGGCGGTTTGGGGTGATTAAGCCCGCTGAGTGACCGCAATGCAGACCAGAACCGCACAGGCGGCGGCCGGGGCGGCGGGCGAGAGGTGCTCGCCCAGCAGTGCCACCGACCAGACCAGGGTCAGCAGCGGCTGGGCGAGCTGGAGCTGGCTGGCCCGCGGCGCGCCGATCTCCGCCATGCCGCGGTACCAGACGTACAGGCCGAGGAAGGTGGAGCCGACGGCCGCCCACAGCAGACCGGCCAGCCCGTGGCCGGTCAGGTGCACCGGCTCGTACGCGAGCCCCAGCGCGGAGCCGGCCAGGCTGAGCGGCAGGCACAGCACCAGCGCCCAGCCGATGACCTGCCAGCCGGGCAGTACGCGCGCGAGCCGCCCGCCCTCCGTGTACCCGGCCGCACAGACCAGCAGCGCCCCGAAGAGGAAGCCGTCGCCGGCCGAGAGGGCGCCGCCGCTCTGGCCCAGGGTGAAGCCGAGCACGATGGCGGCTCCGGCGACGGCCGCGCCCCAGAACCGGCGCGAGGGGCGGGCGCCGGTGCGCAGTGCGGACAGGGTCGCCGTGGTGAGCGGGAGCAGGCCGACGACGACGGCCGCGTGCGAGGTGGTGGAGGTGGTCAGCGCCAGGGTGGTGAGCAGCGGGAAGCCGACGACCACCCCGGCGGCGACGACAGCGAGGCCCGCCCAGTGCTCGCGGGCGGGCAGCGGCACGCGCCCGGCCAGCAGGAAGACGCCCGCGATCAGGGCGGCGAGCACGCTGCGCACGGCGACGAAGGACCAGGGGCCGAAGCTCTCCAGGCCCCAGGCCGTGGCGGGGAAGGTCAGCGAGAAGGCGACGACGCCGAGCATGGCGAGCGCGGTACCGCCGGTGGCCCGGCCGCCGAGACCGCCCCGGCCGACGCCGCGGCCGCCCTGGCCGCCCCGGCCGAATCGGCGGGCCGAAGACTCGACCGCTATCGAGGTGGGGAGAGTAGCGCTATTCTGTGCTGTCATGTACGAGCGTAGCAGTGTGGCGGAACTGGCAGAATCCCTGCGGTCGGAACTCAACCGCTACTCGGTAGGTGGAAAGCTCCCATCGAGCCGGGCCCTGGTGGAGCGCTTCCGGGTCAGCCCCGTCACCGTGTCCCGCGCCCTCGCGCAGCTGGCCGCCGAGGGGCTGGTGGTCACCCGGCCCGGCGCCGGGGTGTTCCGGGCCCGGCCCCGGACGGCGGAGCCCGCTCCGAGGGACACCTCCTGGCAGGAGGTCGCCCTCAGCGCGGAGGGCGACGGAGAGATCGTGCCGCGCTCGGTGGACGCCTCGGGGGTGCTGGCGTGCCTGGCCGCACCGCCCTTCGGGGTGATCGGGCTCAACAGCGGCTACCTGCACCCCTCCATCCAGCCCGAGCGGGCCATGGCCGCCGCGCTGGCCCGGGCCGGGCGGCGCCCCGGGGCCTGGGACCGGCCGCCCATGGAGGGGCTTCCCGAGCTGCGCGACTGGTTCGCCCGGGAGATCGGCGGGGCCGTCGCGGCCGCGGACGTGCTGGTCACCGCAGGCGGGCAGAGCGCGCTGACCACGGCGCTGCGGGCGCTGGCCCCGCCCGGGGCGCCGGTCCTGGTGGAGTCCCCGACCTACCCCGGGCTGCTGGCCATCGCCCGCGCCTCCGGATGCCGCCCGGTGCCCGTCCCGGTGGATGCCGAGGGGGTCCGGCCCGAGCTGCTGGCCGCCGCCTTCGAAGCGACCGGGGCGCGGGTGTTCGTATGCCAGCCGCTGTTCCAGAACCCGACAGGAGCGGTGCTGGCTCCCGCGCGGCGGGCCGAGGTGCTGCGGATCGCGCGGGCCGCCGGGGCCTTCGTGGTGGAGGACGACTACGCCCGGGCCCTGGGCCACGACGACGCCGGTCCGCTGCCCCCGACGCTGGCCGCCGAGGACCGCGACGGGGTGGTCGTGCACGTCCGGTCCCTGACCAAGGCCACCTCGCCCAGCCTGCGGGTGGGTGCGCTCGCCGCCCGCGGCCCGGTGCTGGACCGGCTGCGTGCCATCCAGATCGTGGACAGTTTCTTCGTGTCCCGGCCGCTGCAGGAGGCGGCCCTGGAGCTCGTCGGCGCACCCGCCTGGCCCCGCCACCTGCGGACCGTCGCCGCCGAACTGCGCCACCGGCGGGACGTGCTCGCGGGCGCGCTGCGCCGGGAGCTGCCCGGGCTCACCCTGCCCCATCTGCCCTCGGGCGGATACCAGTTGTGGGCGAGGATGGCCGAGGGCGACGACGCGGCCTTCGCGGCGGCGGCCCTGCGAGCCGGGGTCGCGGTCGCGGCGGGCCGCCCGTACTTCTGTGCGGAACCGCCGGGCCCGTACGTCCGGCTCAGCTTCGCCGGCGTTTCGGGCGCGGGGGAGCTGAACGAGGCCGTCCGGCGGCTGCGCAGCGGGGCCGGGGAGCAGGCCGGCAACGCCGTCGGTCCAGGCGCTTGACCCCACGCGGCACGCGGCACACCATCGCCGCATGAATGTTCGGGTTTCGCTCGTCGCCGCAGCCCGTGGTTCCTCGCTGCTCGCCGAGCGCTTCGACGACGACCGCCCGCTGGACGGGGCGGGCTGGCGCGCGCTCGAATCCGCCGCGCGCGGGCTCGTCCCCCTGGGGGCCGCCGAGCTCCGCTACTGCTCGCCCAGCCCGCGCAGCCGGGCCACCGGGCAGGCCCTCGGGTACGCCCCGCTCGCCCAGCCGGCGCTGCGCGAGTGCGACATGGGCCGCTGGCGCGGGCTGACCCTGGCCGAGGTGGCGGAGCGCGAGCCCGGAGCGGTGGACCTCTGGCTCACCGATCCCCTCTCCGCCCCGCACGGCGGCGAATGCCTGCTCGCCTTCATCTCGCGCATCGGCGGCTGGCTGGACACCCGGCCCGCCGACGACGGGGGCGCGATCGTGGCGGTGGCGGAGCCCTCGGTGGTCCGGGCGGCCCTGGTGTACGCGCTGAAGGCGGCCCCGCTGACGTACTGGAACGTGGACGTCCGCCCGCTCTCCACGATCACCCTGACGGGCCGGTCGGGTCACTGGCACCTCTCGCTCCAGGCGTCGGCCTAGGGGGTTGCCCGGCCATGATCCGCCGGACACCCTATAAAGGGGTGGAGTCGTGCAGGCCTTCCGCCCTAGATGAATGAGTCCAAGGGGTGTGGTTGCGGTCAGTGATCGTAGGCAGTCAGTGATCGTTTGACGGGTTGTCCGGTCCTGTCGTTGAACCAG